>JAISKQ010000097.1 GCA_031260865.1 Prevotella sp. | reverse complement strand
ATAGGGAGGTATTTTTGCAATAGTTTTTTATCCTCGGCATTGTCGAAAATAAAAAGCCAATAATTGTGCCGCGACATCCAGTATTTCACAGCCTCAATAAATATTTCGATTTCTTTTGTGTCCGGATTAACAAGTCCTTTCTTCAAAGCAAATTCTGTATACGCGCTTTGTATGGTAGCATCCGTTTCGGCGTTTATCCACCAGATACATTCATATTCGTAGCCTTTTCGGAAAGCATATTCCTTGGCAATCTCGCTTTTGCCGATACCGTCCAAGTCCTTGACAGTCTGTGTCAGCAAAATCGTATTCCTGTTTTTAAATCCCTGAGAAATAGCTTTTAATTGCTTCGTCCTGCCTGTAAAACGGGTGTTGCGAGCCGGAAGGTTATTGAAAGGCATATCGTTGGCGAAAAGAGGCTTCTTATTCGTATCGGGAATAGCAGGCGTGTTTTTTGAACGGCCATTTGTTGATATTCCGTTTAGTAATTCTTTATTTAATTCCTCTTCGCTTTTATTAAACAACGAGATTGTGGAAATAGTAGAAAACAATCCCCAGTTATCTATTCCGGCATTCAGCTGTTCAACGCAAACAGGGATAAATAAATTTTTTTCCGAAGAGTGGGCATTAGCGAAAATAGAAGTCCATTCTCTCTGTGCCCAACCCGTTTGTGACAAATATGTTTTGGAAACGACAGGAATAAATCGATCCACAAAATATAATGCTTTTTGTATTTGCGCGACGAAATCCGTGCCCGGCTTTAAATCCCATGCCTGAATAATGGTACTGTAATCGGCATCATTCAATGTTTCGGCTATCCATTTTGCCCACTGTTCGTCATCGTGGGTATAACTGATAAAAAAATCTTTCTTTATTATCATTAAGTTCTCAATATCATTTATTACTCATCTTTTTTATCCAATCCAGCATTAATAAACAGCCGGGCGCATATACGCCGCCATGGTCGAAACCTTGTAGCTCGTATAAGGTCACATTTTTGTTGCCTAACGATTTTAGGATAACTTCCAAATGCGCGTTTTCTTCATATCTGGCTGTTAATTCAAACCGACGGTCTCCCGTTATCAACAGGATAGGAGGGACGCCGGCGCGCGCTTTATTCAACGGGGCGTATTCATCCACAATTGGAATGCCGGAAGGCAGACCTCTTTCTTTACGGATTGTGTAGTGCGTATTGGTTTGTCCGCTGATAGGGATCAACCCCTTTATATTATCGGCGTCGATGCCGTGTTTGCTCAGGTAGCTTTTGTCTAATCCGACCATTAACGCGAGATAACCGCCCGCGGAATGTCCCGAAATATAAATATCTTTGATACTGCCTCCGTACGCGGCGATGTTATTGAATGTCCAGGCGATAGCCGCCGCGGCGTCTTCGATATAAGCCGGATTTACAGCTTTAGGGCTAAGACGATAATTGACCGACACGATAGCGAGTCCTCTGTTTTTTAATTCGTTGGCAATATCTTTTTCGCCACCTTCAAGTCCTCCTCCATGAAACCATACTATAACGGGGAAATCTTTTTTGTCGGTCGGATAGTATATATCTAATTTGCAGCGTTCCTTACGATATGTGTCTTTCTCGTCAGCGCTTATATAAGGGATATCCTTTTCTAACTTATATTCCTCTTTAATAGTGTTTTGTGCGATTACTACGGTTCCACATAGCCATAAAGCAACCAGAATCGTCTTTTTCAGAATATTCGGTTTCATAAAATTGCAGTTATATGTATATAGTATAAATATTAATGTCTTGCTAAAGTTATTGCTATACATGGATAGACAATAAATTGGTCTGCGACTTCGAAAATACGAAAAAAAAAGATATGTTGTTTAATTATGTTATAAATTAATGTATTAATCGTGTAAATATTTGGAATATATTCGTAATTTTCTGTTGTAAATTATGAAAGATTCTATTTTTTAAGAACAATCAACAAATCAGTTTTGTATCTTTGTTTTGTATCTATTGACTTTTAACCAATAGGATGAGAAAAAAAATAAGGAAAAAAATGGCTGATTGCTGATTTTTATGTCATTAAAAAAAAATAAAATTATCTAATAGAAAGTAGTTACAAGTTACGAGAAAGAAGAGTTGGAAGTTTTGAGTAATAAGTTTTGAGTTTACAAGAACGAAAAATGGCGCATAGCGGTGTTACCCGAAAACTGTTACTTTTGTCACCTTTTAAGTTTTGAGTTTATAAGTTTACAAGAGTTTTAACATGCCAGTAAACTTGAATTCTTGAACTATAGTAAACTACTAACTACTGTTACTTTTGTCACCTTTTTCGGGAAGGCATTAGAAGAATTAAGGATGGCGTGAAGTGACGATGATTGAAAAGTGTTACTTTTGTTACCTTTTTAAAGTTTTGAGTAATGAGTAGTAAGTAATGAGTAATATTAAGAAAAATGGCGCAAAGCGGTGATGACAGGAAAGTGTTACTTTTGTTACTTTTGTCACTTTTTAAGTTTTAAGTTTACATGTTTACATGAGTTCTAACAAACTTGAACTCTAGTAAACTACTTACTACTGCTGACAGGAAAGTGTTACTTTTGTCACTTTTTTAGAAATCAGCTGTTAGCTTATCGTTTTTAGTCGCTGATTGTTTGCTGTTTAATGAAAAGATAGACTATTTACAAATACAAAATATATTCACATGAAAAAAACGGTATTAATTATTATGACAGTATTTTCGATGTTATTTGCAGGTTGCGGAGGTTCTCAGAAACCTTCCGATAAACAAGCGGATGCTAATATTGTCGGCGACACTGTACCTGCTGATTTTAATTATGAGGTAGATGCTTTTGCCGACCTTCAGGTCTTACGTTACTATGTTCCCGGATTTAATAATCTGACATTGCAACAAAAAGAACTTGTGTATTACCTATCTATGGCCGCTCTGGAGGGGCGCGATATTCTTTACGACCAGAATAATAAATATAATCTGGCGATTCGCCGTGTATTGGAAGCTATTTATACCAATTATAAAGGCGACAAAAATACGACGGATTATAAGGAATTTGAGATTTATCTAAAACGAGTATGGTTCTCAAACGGCATACATCATCATTATGGCGAGGAAAAGTTTTTGCCCGGTTTTTCCAAACATTTTTTCGCCGAACAGGTAAAAGCATTACCTGACAATCTGATACCAAGAGATTGCCGCGCCCGGTGTGAATATATATCGGCGGATGATTTTATAAAAATGATTACGCCTGTTATGTTCAATCCCCAGGTATTTGCTAAAAAAGTAAATCAGTCGGGGGGAGACCTCATTTTGACTTCCGCCAATAATTATTACGGCGATGGCGTTACCCAAAAGGAAGTTCAGGCTTTCTACGCCGCGATGAAGGATACAACAGATCAGACTCCTATTTCATACGGATTGAATAGCCGCTTGATAAAGGTAGGGAACGAACTGAAAGAAGATGTATGGAAAATAGGAGGATTGTATTCTCCGGCTATCGAAAAGATTGTGGGATGGCTCGAAAAGGCGCGAGGAGTAGCCGAAAACGATAAGCAAAAAGAAGTTATCACAAAATTAATATCGTATTATACAACAGGCGACCTGAAAATATTCGACCAATACGCTATCGCATGGGTGGAAGATTTAAATTCCCAAGTCGATTTTGTCAATGGCTTCACCGAAGTTTACGGCGACCCGCTGGGCATTAAGGCGAGCTGGGAATCTACCGTCAACTTTAAGAACGTAGAAGCGACAAAACGCACGGAAATAATCAGCGCGAATGCTCAGTGGTTCGAAAATCATTCCCCTGTGGATAGACGCTTCAAAAAAGAGAATGTAAAAGGCGTATCGGCTAAAGTAATCACAATTACTCAATTAGGTGGGGATTGTTATCCGGCGACGCCTATCGGCATTAACCTTCCTAACGCGGATTGGATACGTAAAGAGCATGGCTCGAAGTCCGTTACTATCGAAAATATAATGGAAGCTTATGACGCCGCCGGCGCGCATACGGGATTTAATGAAGAATTCGCGTGGTCTGACGCGGAAGTGAATTTGATGAAGAAATACGGATTCATTACGGATGTATTGCATACAGACCTGCATGAATGTTTGGGGCATGGTTCGGGCAAACTGTTGCCGGAGGTTGACCCGAATGCTCTCGGCGAGTTTAGTTCCACAATAGAAGAAACCCGCGCCGACTTATTCGGACTTTATTTCCTTGCCGACGCTAAATTGTTGGAACTGAATGTTATACCCAATGCGGAAGCATATAAGGCTGAATATTATAGGTTTATGATGAACGGACTCATGACCCAACTGGTGCGTATAGAGCCTGGCAAGAATATAGAGGAGGCACACATGCGTAACCGTCAATTGATTGCAGGATGGGTATTTGAAAAAGGGAAAGCCGACAATGTGGTGGAGCTGAAAGTGAGGGATAAGAAGACATTTGTCGTTATAAATGACTATAATAAGCTGCGCGTGCTGTTTGGCGATTTGTTAGCCGAAATTCAACGGGTTAAGTCAACCGGAGATTTTAAAGCGGCAAAAGCGCTGGTTGAAAACTATGCCGTTAAGGTTGATTATAAACTTCATCGCGAGATTTTAGCCCGTTACAAAGGTTTGAATATGAAGCCATATAAAGGCTTTGTAAATCCTACCTTTGAACCGGTTATGGATAAAAAAGGTAAAATAACCGATGTGAAAAT
>JAISKQ010000088.1 GCA_031260865.1 Prevotella sp. | reverse complement strand
ATAAAGCTTTTCCGCTGGGATATGGCATATAATATCTTTGTGACGCCATGACTAATATCGTCTTTCACTACATATTTCACATACAATCCGGCTATAAGAATACCTACGGCAGGATATATCAGGTAGATATAGTTAGCTCCTTCGACCAGAAATTTGGAAGTAAGAATATGCTGGATCAAGCCGATCAGGCTTTTTAGTATAAAAGCGGCCAATGCCGTGAATATCCCAATAAGGAAGCTCACGAACAAGACCATCTGCTTATCTTTGATATTCCGGGTTTTCCAGACAAGGAGGTCGTTGTATAATTTCTTGAGTGACATATAGTTTTTACAATTGAACCCCAAAAGTATAAAAAAATGATTATAGAAATAAATTTATTTAGATGGTATAATGTTAAAAAAAAGGCAGACTGTTATAAGCCTGCCTTCATCCGATTGTCTAAAGCGTTTATTTATCCTCTGATATAGTTTACAATCCAATCTCCAACTTGAGATGTGGTATGAACTTTACTTCCTTTCAACGAAATGTCTTCCGTAACAACTCCCGCATCCATAGACGCGGCTACAGCCTGTCCAATCAATCCGGCTTCCTCTTTCAGCTCAAACGCGTATTCAAACATCATAGCCGCGGATAATATTGTAGCCAACGGATTTGCTATGTTCTTTCCTGCCGCCTGCGGATACGACCCGTGTATCGGCTCGAATACCGATGTGTGGATGCCGATGGAAGCGGATGGTAACATTCCCAACGAACCGGTGATAACAGATGCCTCATCGGTGAGAATATCACCGAAAAGGTTTTCAGTAACCAATACATCAAAACGTTTCGGCCACTGAATGATCTGCATCGCCGCGTTATCCACAAACATGTATTCCGTTTCCACATCAGGATATTGTTTCTCTATCTCTTGGGCAACCTGTCTCCACAAACGTGATGTAGCCAGCACATTCGCCTTATCCACCACGGTTACTTTCTTGCGGCGCATACGGGCGTATTTATAAGAAAGGCGCAAGATGCGTTCTACCTCTTCACGTGTATATATACATGTGTCGTATGCCGTATCTCCGTCTTCGCTACGTCCTTGTGGACGTCCGAAATACAAGCCTCCGGTCAGTTCGCGCACGCACATAAAATCAGCTCCGTCCACGAGGTCGGCACGAAGCGGCGATTTGTGTATCAACGAAGGAAATGTACTCACCGGTCGCAGATTGGCATACAACCCCAGCTTTTTACGCATCGCCAAGAGTCCTTGTTCAGGGCGTACTTTAGCCGCGGGATTATTGTCATACTTCGGATCTCCAATCGCTCCAAACAATACGGCATCGGAAGCCATGCAAAGTTCATGAGTCCCATCCGGATACGGATTTCCAACCTGATCGATAGCCGATGCTCCTACTAAACCATATTCATAACTAAGTTCGTGACCGAATTTCTCACACACGGCTTCCGTTACTCTTACAGCTTGCTCTATTATCTCCGGACCAATCCCATCTCCGGGAAGCACTGCGATGTTTAATTTCATTTAGGTATATTTTTAAAGTTTATTCTTTGAATCTTTATTTTTCTTCTTTACTATATTTCCCCAAAAAGAGGACTTGTGTTATTTTAAACTTATTAAAGATGTGATAGATAAAATAAGGCAATATTGTAATGACAACGATAGCGGGAATAGAGCTAATCTCAAAATATTTCCACAAAAGTTGATATACAGGCAGATGAAATGCCATAATGACGAGCGACGCTTTTCCGAACTCGGAAAATATCCGGGTCAGGATATTACTTCGAGTGATATAAACCGATATACTTCTTATCATAAGAATACACAAGATGCTACAAATCAATGTTATTAAAGGAATACCATAGTAATTTAGCATCATGTCATATCTGTTCAGTGGGAAAAAGACAAGGCTTAAAGCGGAAATACATCCCGCCGGTATAAGCCATAGTGAATATTTATATAAACATTTGTCTAACCCGATTTGTCGCGACAGATGCCCTATATGATATATAGGTATTGCCGCCAAAGTTACATTCGCGCACCAGTACAGCCAAAAATCGGGGAAATAAATGCTATTTATATAGCTTGCCATGAGCATACCGCCTACGATGATGTGGACAGTACGTTGTTTAAATGTGGTTTGTATATAGTTATATATTACTTGTACCAGAAACAAACAGGAAATAAACCACATCGCGACAAAGATAAAATTGGCGAATTCCCGTAAATGACGTCCTCCCAGAACATAATAGAGTATATTATTCCCGACCTGATTCAAGGTATATCCTTCCGGAAAATAGGCGAAGAAAAGGATGGGATAAACAAGCGCGAATACCGAGAAGTAAGGAACAATCAGATTCCTCAGCTTTTTCACTGTATATGCTCCGTTTCGAGATGCTTTCTTATAAAGAAATCCACTGATATAGAAGAATAATGGTATATGAAAGAGAAAGATAATTTTGTTGGCAAGCATCTGAGGCGAAAAGATATGTCCCATAACGACACATCCGATGCCTATTCCTTTCGCTATATCAATCCACTCTATTCTTTCCTTTTCCATTCCGATTTTCTGTTACATATCTTCTATCATGTTCAACATTTTTTCCGTCGCCTTTACGGCTGCTTCCGTCTGGTCGGCGTCAAGTCCTCTTGTTTTGAAGCTCTTACCTTTAAATTCCCACGAAATAACGGTCTGTACCAACGCGTCGGTACGTCCGCCCGGCGGAATATACACGTTATAGTTCGTCAGAGCCGGTTTTGGTTTGTCTAATTTAGTATATATTTTCCACAATGCCTTAGAAAACGCGTGATATTGACCGTCACCTGCCGCGGTTTGTTCATATTCCACGTCATCAATCACTATTTTAACAGTAGCTGTCGGGCGTAGTCCTTTGGTGAGAAGAAAGGCGAAAGACGTAATCTTGATACGCTTTTCCTTTTCATTGTTCTTCAAAACATCGGAGATGATATAAGGAAGGTCATCTTGGGTAATGATTTCTTTCTTGTCTCCCAATTCAATAACCCGGCTGGTTACCTTCAACATATCGGCTTCATCCAGTTCAATGCCCAAAGCCTCCACATTCTTACGAATATTCGATTTTCCAGAAAGTTTGCCCAAAGCATATTCGCGAATACGCCCAAAACGTTCAGGGAATAAGTCATTATAATACAGATTGTTCTTATTGTCGCCATCGGCATGAATACCGGCGCATTGCGTAAACACATTATCTCCTACAATCGGCTGGTTAGGAGCGACCTTTATACCTGAATAACTTTCTACGACGCGGCTTATTTTATTCATTTTTTCTTCCTTGATGGAAGTTTCCAAGTTCAGTTGATCGTGAAACACGGTAATAACACTCGAAAGAGAAGCATTCCCGGCGCGTTCGCCCAAGCCGTTCATCGTTACATGGACGCCTTTTACCCCTACTTCAGCGGCTACCATCGTATTGGCTACGGCAAGGTCATAATCGTTGTGGGCATGAAAATCGAAATGCAAATCAGGGTAACGGCTTATCATCCGACGACAACAACGCCAAGTACTATGCGGATTGAGTATGCCTAATGTATCGGGGATCATAAACCGTTTGATAGGCAGATCCTTCATTCCATCCATCATAAAATAGACATAGTCCTCGGAATTGATAATGCCATTCGACCAATCTTCGAGATAAACATTGACCGTGATACCCAGCTTCAGAGCAAGTTCCACTTCAACCTTAATATCTTCAAAATGTTGTTCCGGCGTTTTTCGCAACTGCTCGGTCACATGCTTATACGATCCTTTGGTCAAAAGATTTATTGTTCCGCATCCCGCGTCTTTTATCCAGTTGAGAGAAGCCCCTTTGTCAATAAATCCAAGTATCTCTATTTTATCGATATGTCCCGTTGACTTTGCCCAATTTGCTATTTTTTTAACGGTTTCAAATTCCCCATTCGACACGCGCGCGGAAGCCACTTCGATACGATTTATACCAAGATCAACGAGTAACAAGTGAGCGATACTCATCTTTTCCTGAGACGAAAACGAAACACCGGATGTTTGTTCTCCATCTCTCAGGGTTGTATCCATTATTTCTATCATAACTGTTTCGTCATTTTATCTTTCATTATTTTATGTCGAATTTCACTTGCGATATTCCTACCGCGCTATCGGGTTTTGAAGTCATATTCAACCGGATAGCTTTTACTACAAATGAATCGCCGTCCGAGTGTACCGGATTGAACCGGTCTTTCAACAAACTGTACGAGTCTGTACTGTATAGCGGAAAGGCTTTCCATACACCATCCGTATGAGACGCCTTAATCTCCTTCAACAACAGGGATATTTCGGAGATATTCTCTTTGGCGACATTTTCGGATTCAGGAAACCAGACATTCATTTGCGACACGCCTCTGTTATTCCACGCATAGTATGGAAGCATATTTAACAGAGACTTACTTGTCGTTCCATCCACATTGATGTATT
>JAISKQ010000073.1 GCA_031260865.1 Prevotella sp. | reverse complement strand
ACTATGAAGTAGTAGCCCGATATGACTGCCCCGTGCAAATCACAGGATATGAGTATGAAGTATATGCGTCTATCGAAGCAATACAAAACGGCTGGTTGGAATCTCCATACATGCCTCACACCGAAACTTTACGCATAATGCGCCTGATGGATAGTTTACGCAAAGAATGGGGCGTTTGTTATCCTTTCGATTGATGGCATAGGCATAAATAAATAATGAAATGAAACAAAATAACTTAGCAATATTTATCTTTTCGTTGTTTTTGTTCCCTTTGTCTCTTTTTGCGGAAGATGGGAGTCGTTTGTGGCTCAGATACGAACCATTACCGTCTGTACAGATGGAAAAGTACAAATACTTAATTTACATTGCTAAGGATGAAAAATCCGCGACATTAGACATCGCGGCAAACGAGTTGTCTGTGGCATGGGAAGGCTTTTCGGGAAAGAGATTAAGTCTTGCCTCTCTGCAAAACGGAGCTGTTGTAATAGGCACAAGTAAGAGTAAAAACATAAAGGCATTATTGCCTAAGGAAGAGTTAGAGGCATTGAAAGGAGAGAGCTTTCTTATTCGTTCTGTAAAGAAAGGAGGGAATAATTATACGGTGATTGCTTCGGCAAAAGAAGTCGGCACGCTGTACGGCGTGTTCCATTTTATCCGTTTAGTACAGATGGATGAAGGCTTCGGGCATTTGGATATAAAGGAAGCTCCTAAATATGCTATAAGGATACTTAATCATTGGGATAACCTGGACAGGACGGTAGAGCGGGGATATGCCGGTCATTCGCTATGGAAATGGGAAGAATTGCCGAATACGCTTTCGCCGCGTTACAAGGAATATGCCCGGGCAAATGCTTCGATAGGGATAAACGCGACCGTGTTGAACAATGTAAATGCTTCGCCTGAAATACTGACCGAAAACTATCTGGTAAAAGTAAAGGCTTTGGCGGATGTATTCCGTCCTTATGGCATAAAAGTATATCTGGCGGTAAACTTTTCTTCCCCCAAAGAAATAGGAGGTTTGTCCGACTCCGACCCTCTGAATCCGGAGGTTGCTAAATGGTGGAAAAACAAGGTGAAAGAAGTTTACAGTCTGATTCCCGATTTCGGCGGATTCTTGGTAAAAGCTAATTCGGAAGGACTGCCCGGTCCTCAGGATTATGGGCGCACACATGCCGATGGAGCGAATATACTTGCCGATGCTTTAAACCCTTACGGAGGCGTTGTGATGTGGCGCGCGTTTGTTTATAGTACGGGTGACGAAGATAGGGCAAAGCAGGCTTATTTGGAATTTGTCCCGCTTGATGGGCAATTCAGAGATAATGTGATTATCCAGATAAAGAACGGACCTGTTGATTTTCAGCCTCGCGAGCCATTCAGCCCTTTGTTCGGAGCTTTGAACAAAACGCCTGAAATGGTGGAATTTCAGATTACGCAGGAGTATTTAGGCTTTTCAAACCATTTGGTTTATCTGGCTCCCTTGTTCAAAGAGACACTGGATAGCGACACTTATTCAAACGGAAGCGGTTCTACTGTCGCGAAAATAACCGATGGAACATTGCGCCCTGATAAATTAACTGCTATTTCCGCCGTGGCAAATATAGGCGAGGATGCAAACTGGTGCGGACATCATTTTGCGCAGGCTAACTGGTACGCGTTCGGGCGTTTGGCTTGGAATCACCAATTATCCGCTGAAAGGATCGCCGACGAATGGATTAGGATGACATTTAGTCGGAATAACGAATTTGTTGATCCTGTGAAATCCATGATGCTTACTTCAAGAGAGACGGTTGTTGACTATATGATGCCGTTGGGTATTCACCATGTGTTTGCTTTCGGTCATCATTATGGTCCCGAACCTTGGTGCGACGTCCCGGGCGCGCGTCCCGATTGGTTGCCGAAGTATTACCACAAAGCCGATAGTACAGGCCTTGGATTCAATCGTACCTCTACCGGCAGTAATGCCGTATCGCAATACTTTTCTCCTCTGAATGGAATATACAATGATATTTCACGTTGTCCCGAAAATCTCTTGCTCTGGTTTCACCATGTACCATGGGATTACAAAATGAAAGACGGGAAAACTATGTGGGACAACCTTTGTTATAAATACGATTCGGGTGTTCGGCAAATCAGGGAATATCAAAAGATATGGGATAGGATAGAGCCATATATCGACGCCCGTCGGTTCGGGGAAGTACAATCGAAACTAAAGATTCAGGCGCATGACGCTGTTTGGTGGAAAGACGCTTGTTTATTATACTTCCAAACATTCTCGAAACGACCTGTTCCTTACGACATAGAACGTCCTGTGTATGAATTGGAAGACTTGAAAAAGATAAAACTGGATATGAATCATCATAATTAAATACACAATGGAAAAGACTTGGAGATGGTTTGGTAAAAAAGATAAGATAACGCTTCCTATGCTAAGGCAGATAGGGGTGGAGGGTATCGTCACGGCTCTGCATGATATACCGAATGGGGAAGTGTGGCCATTGGAAGCCATCATAGAATTACGCGACTATATAAAAGACGCGGGACTACGTTGGTCTGTGGTCGAAAGCCTTCCCGTAAGCGAAGCTATCAAATATGGAGGCAGGGACGCCGACCATTTAATTGCTAATTACATAGAAAGTTTGGCGAATCTTGGTGAAGCGGGTATCACAACGGTTTGCTACAACTTCATGCCTGTGATAGACTGGATTCGTACCGACTTGGAATATCCCTTGCCTGACGGAACATCTTCTTTGTACTTTGACAAAATAAGGTTCGCTTATTTCGACTGCTTCATCCTGAAACGCGAAGGTGCGGAGCAAGATTACACCGAAGAAGAGTTGGCGAAGGTTTACGCCTTGGATAAAACGATAACCGAAGCGGAAAAAGACCAATTGATAGATACCATCATCGTAAAAACGCAGGGCTTTGTAAACGGGAATATACACGAAGGCGATAAAAATCCGGTTTCTATATTCAAGAACCTGTTGGCTTTATATAAGGATGTAAACAAGGATGCGTTGAGGGCGAATATGAAATATTTCCTTTCGCAGCTAATGCCTGTTTGCGAGGAATATAACATAAATATGTGCGTTCATCCCGACGATCCTCCTTATCAGATGCTTGGTCTTCCCCGCATTGTCACCGGTATGGAGGATATAGAATGGATTCTGAAAGCTGTGGATAACCCGTATAACGGATTGACCTTTTGCGCGGGTTCGCTAAGCTCCGGTGGGCGGAACGATGTGCCGCTATTAGCCCGCAAATTTGCTTCCCGCACGCGTTTCGTCCATTTGCGGAGTACGCGGATATTATCAAACGGGGATTTCATCGAAGCTCCTCACCTTGAAGGGCGCGGGCACTTGATTGAACTGGTACGCATCTTCGAACGCGAAAATCCATCTTTGCCGATGCGTGTCGATCATGGTCGCCTAATGCTTGACGACGGAGACAAAGGATATAATCCCGGATATTCGTTTTATGGGCGTATGTATGCTTTGGCTCAGATAGATGGAGTGATGGCGACTGTTAAAAGTGAAATTATTTAAAGAATAAAAATTATATAAAATGAATGAGATGTTTAGTATAGCCGGAAAGGTTGCAATAATCACCGGCGCGGGAGGCGTTTTAGGCGGAAGTATAGCCAAGAGCTTTATCAAAGAAGGGGCTAAGGTCGTCGCTATTGATATTAGGCAGGAACAACTGGATATTCGAGTTAACGAATTGAAGGAATTGAACGGCGAAGTAATAGGTATCGTCGGCAATGTCCTTGACATACCCAGTCTGGAAAATGTTGCCGAACAAGTGATTGAGAAATGGGGAAGGATAGATATTTTGCTTAACATTGCAGGCGGTAATATGCCCGGAGCGACATTAACTCCCGACCAGCATTTTTTTGATATGGATTTAAGTTGCTGGGAAAGGGTTCTCAATCTGAACCTCAACGGTACGGTATATCCAAGTATGGTATTTGGAAAGGTGATGGCAAAACAAAAAAGCGGCAGTATCATCAATATCTCATCTATGGCGGCTTATTCCGCTATTACACGCGTACCCGGATATTCGGTGGCGAAGACCGGCATCGCCAACTTTACGCAATGGTTGGCTTCGGAAATGGCAATGAAATACGGCGACGGCAT
>JAISKQ010000051.1 GCA_031260865.1 Prevotella sp. | reverse complement strand
TGTATCTGGAAACCGACCCGGAGAACCAAGCCTTGCTGGATGAGTTGTGGAAAGAAACGGAAAACGGAAGCAAGCCGCAAGACCCTGGCGCCAAGACCGTCGCGCTGGAAGACATTATGACCTGTAAGCTATATCCCAACCCGGTGGAGTCCATCCTGTATCTGGAATACGAATTGAAGGAAGACGCGAAGGTATCATTCCAACTATTCTCATTAGACGGAATGCCTGTCAAGAAAATAGCGCCCAAGAATAAGATCAAAGGCATGTACAGTGAGACGCTGGATTGCTTTAATCTGCATCCGAAGGATTATGTGCTGAGGATTACGGCGAATAATGTGTTTGTGAATGAAATAATTATTAAGAAATAAAAAAGATATGAAGGTTTTAAAGAGTTTTATAATTTTTATATGTATGTCGATTACTATTCTTTGTTATTCTCAGAATGAAAATACATATTTGTCTAAACCCCAATTTTTATCTCCTCAAGTAGCACAGATTATGCGTTATGATCAGATGCCAGTAGCTTTAAATACAGGAAGACTTGATTTGACAATACCTGTAATAAATTTTACTGATCCTGATTTTGATTTTCCGATTAGTATTAGTTATAATTCAGGAGGATATAAACCTTCCGAGCCCGAAGGAATAGTCGGTATGAATTGGACGTTAAACTTAGGCGGAGTTATACATCGTGAAGTCAGAGGTATACCCGATGAACTTGAAAATACATTAGAATATATATATCCATATATAGACGTCCCTTATAAAGGATTTCTGTACGTGAAGAATCTTAATCTTAGTGAGAATTTTAAAAATGAGGTTTTCAATAATCCTACAGAAGCAATACCTAGTTATAAACTGGATGCGTATCGTTCGATACAAAATAGAGGAATTGAACCATCATCAGATGTGTATACTTTTAATTTTTGTGGTTATTCAGGAAAATTTATGATTGATTTTGATGGTACGCCTAAAGTAGTATCATATTCAGGAAAAGGTAAAGTAAAAGTAGATATATCAGGACATAATATATCTTCAGGAGCTAGTCAAGTTTCAATATTCAAAATCATTACAGATAATGGATATATCTATACTTTTGGAGGTGATTTTAACGCGGTGGAATACACTGCGATTTCATGGAACGAATTTTCCGCAAAAGCAGAAAATCCTAAATATAAAACTATTTCCGCTTATCATTTAACGCAAATAGAAGCACCCAACGGTCGTGTTTTAACAATATATTATGATCAAAGTGTAAGTAGTTTATTTCATCAGAATCCGAGGAGCTTACTTTCTTCTAATTCAGGAATTAAAGGACTTTCTCAGAACTATTTATTATGCGGACAACAAATTTTTCATGGAAGTGGGGTTAAAGACGCAAATGAAGCAACGGCAGAAAAATCCTATATTCGTAGTTACACCCTAAATAAAATAGCTTTAATAGAAGCTATTGTTACTGATAACCAACGAATAGTATTTAAGCATTCTCCTCGAAGTCAAACAATGTTTTCCACGGATAATAGAGCAAATTGTTCTGAATTCGGACAAATTTGTGGAACTCAAATTGATGCTATAATTAAATATACTAATGGGAAAAATTCTACTCCGATAGAAACGACTTCATTTTCTTATTCTTTTTCTAATAGACTTTTTTTATCAGAAATAAAAAACTCTATTTCAGGATCATATAAATTCACTTATAATCCGTGTGTTTCTGACAGTCCATTTACTAAATCAATAGATCATTGGAACTTTTGGAATGGAAGAAATGGCAGATTAATTCCAATAATAAATGGGATACCATCCTCCGACAGAGATCCCGGCACTTGTTGCGATGTAGCGCTATTGAATAAGATGCAATTTCCAGCCGGAGGAAGTGTTGGCTTTGAATATGAACCTCATATATTAGGAGGTAACACCCCGGAATTAGGAGGAGGAGCAAGAGTTCGTTACATATACTATTACGATTCGAATAATCTTGATCCCGTAATAACTAAATATTATACTTATGTAAAAAAAGGAACTAACTCAAGTAGTGGAAGTTTATCAAAACGAAAACCTATATATACTATCTTATGTCCCGAAAATGATGATATGATAGGTAACAGCTTTGGCTTTAACCTGGCTAATAATGATTCTTACCATATCCAATATTCGGAGGTAAATGAATATAATAATCTAAGAAATGTAGGGAACAATACAATGGGCGCCCATGTAACAACAATATTTTCAGGAATAAACGATTATTATAGTACCGCTGACGTATCCAAAATCATAGAGCCGGAGTCCTTTGTGTTTAATAATGTAAAACACCTTAGCTTAACTGATTGGTTTGCTAAATTACGCCCGCAATACTATTCTCATGAACGAGGTAAAGTGTTAACTAAATATTATTATTCTGATGAAAACAAATTAGTTAAAAGCGAACATTATGAATACGAAAGAAGCGCTAATGAACAATTCCATTATGTTATAGATGTAAATACTCCACGAACAGAATCCTGGGTGCATAATAATGTCGGGACAATTCTTCCTTGGGCTAAATATACTCAAATTAGTAAAGTTTATTTATATCCATATAATTTAGTAAAAAAGGAGGTTCACTATTATTGGAATGAATCGGATAATTTAGATGAATTTGAAAGTTATAATTATGAACCTGATGGATATTATGTGAAATATATTATGAATGTTAAATCTGACGATGTAAAACAAACGGCATTTACTTACGCATACGAATCAGAAAATGAAAATGATTTTTGGATGCGGAATTATAATATTTTGTCTCCTGTTATTGAAAGGAAAATATCCTATAATAAAAATAAAATAATTACAATTAAAAACAATTATTCTCAACTTGATAAAGATGTATCTAATAATCCTTACAGAATCCCTACTCGAAATATAGTATTAAGTTCGGTAGAGCTTGCTTATGGTAAATCTCCATTTGAAAAACGGGGGGAAAATTTAGAATTTGACATATATGGAAATATCCTTTATCAGGTTGAAGATGAAAGCAAACATACAGTATATTTATGGAGCTATGTAGGCAAATATCCTATTGCAAAGATAGAAAATGCAACATATAAACAGGTTAAAATGAATCTTACCAATATGGATTTCGATTCAATATCAATGATGGATGATCCTAAAGATATTATGAATGAGATAAATGCTCTTCGAAATAAATTGCCCAATACCCATATCACCACCTACACCTACAAACCCCTAGTGGGCTTGTTGACCGCAACCGACCCCGCAGGTATTACCACCTATTATGATTATGACAACTTTGGTCGCCTAAAAGAAACCTATATCATGGAGAACAATACCAAGAAAGTAATTCAGCAATACGCTTACCATTATCAAAACCAATAATTATGAAAAACATATATTACACGGTCATATTAACCATATCATTAATAACATCCTTCTTTCCGAAACTTATATACGCGCAGCAGGATCGGGATGGTAGCTCAATGGAAAGAGCTATAAACATAGGTGTAAAATCTACCGCATTCTTCTATATAGACACAAAAGATACCAGTCTGTGGGGCTCCGCATATCCTCCTTACTATCTGGATAAGGGATCCGATGTCTATTATACATTTACATTAGAAACGCCGATGATTGTCCTGATACACACATTAGGCTCTGAACTTAGAGGTACGGAAATATATTTGTATGATAGCAGCGGTGACTGTAATGGTAAAAAGCGGTTGATGACAAAGGACGAATATATGGATTATGTGTTGGAAACATCGGAAGACCAATACACGTTGGATATTATACATGATGATTATTTCTTAAAGGATTGCTCTGTTACCATATTGGATTCGGGAACTTATTGTGTGGCTGTGCATGGAATTAAGCGTGGAAATCTAAACTGGATGAATGGACCTATAACCACGACTATAATAGGAGAACTGATGGGAAAATATATACCCATGCCTTTCCCTGTACAACCAGATCTGCCTATAACGGATCTGCCTCCAGATAGCTCTCCTTCAAAAGATTTTCCTTCGATTGAGCCTTTGGTAGTTTCTTCCGACCAAAACTATATCCATACCCGAACCATGACCAATGACACAGGCACAACCTACCTCGATGCCATCCAATATTTCGACGGCTTGGGTCGTCCCATGCAGACCGTGCAAAAAGGCGTTACCCCCGCGCAGGCAGACCTTGTCACCTATCAGGAATACGATGCTTTCGGGCGGGAAGAAAAGACGTGGCTGCCCGCGGTGGCGGCAAGCAACAACGGTGCTTTTGTGCCTTTGGCAAGTTTCAAGGACAAAGCCATGACGACCTACAACAGTACCGCCTACCACCCGGCAGCCGATTCGGTCGCTTATTCCATGCCTGTTTACGAGGCTTCTCCGCTGAACAGGGTACTCGAACGATA
>JAISKQ010000204.1 GCA_031260865.1 Prevotella sp. | reverse complement strand
ACTTAATTTTTTTTAACTCCTAATTGTCGGTTTTCAGATTTAACATTTTTACTTTTGTCATGCTTAGTAAAAAAGAGAATCAAATAGAAAAACAAAATAGAAACAAAATAAAATAAAAGTATGGCACAAGTTGATATTCGGGAACTTACCGAAAGAATTCAAAGTAAAAGTTCATTCGTGGAGTCGCTTACGATGGGAATGGATAAAGTGATTGTGGGACAAAAGCATCTTGTGGAATCCCTTTTGATAGGATTACTCGCCGACGGCCACATATTGCTGGAAGGGGTTCCCGGTTTGGCTAAAACATTAGCTATAAAAACGTTGGCATCGCTGATCGACGCGAAATACAGCCGCATACAGTTTACTCCCGACTTACTTCCCGCCGACGTTATAGGGACAATGATATACAGTCAGAAGACCGAAGAGTTTTTTGTGAAACATGGACCTGTATTTTCCAACTTTGTGTTAGCTGACGAAATAAACCGTGCTCCGGCGAAGGTACAAAGCGCCTTGTTGGAAGCCATGCAGGAACGTCAGGTGACAATCGGCGAAAAAACATATAAACTGCCGTCCCCATTCTTGGTAATGGCTACACAGAACCCTATCGAGCAAGAAGGCACATACCCGTTACCGGAAGCTCAGGTTGACCGCTTCATGCTGAAAGTGGTAATCAATTATCCGAAGAAAGAAGAGGAAAAGATAATCCTTCGGAATAACCTGACCGGAGACTACGGCAAACTGGATCCTGTGATGAAAGCCGATGAAATCATCAGCGCGCGCGAAGTGGTAAGAGATGTTTACTTGGACGAAAAAATAGAGAAATACATCGTGGATATTGTATTTGCCACACGTTTCCCTGAAGAAAACGGCTTGACTTCCCTGAAAGGCATGATCGGATTCGGAGCTTCTCCCCGCGCGTCTATCAGCTTAGCGCTTGCCGCTCGCGCTTTCGCGTTCATCAAGCGCAGAGGTTATGTTATACCGGAAGACATCCGCGCTGTTTGCCACGACGTGTTGCGCCACCGTATCGGTCTCACTTACGAAGCGGAAGCGAATAATACGACATCCGACGAAATCATAAGCGAAATCCTAAACAAAATAGAAGTGCCTTAATCAAGCGACAGTCGACAAACGGCTGCATATTGTTGATATATTGCCGACTAAGGAATAATTGGATGATAACAAAAAGTTTAGTTTATGATAAAGCTTATGCTTTCGCGATAAGAATTGTCGAAGCATACAATATTTTTGACAGAAAACAAGGATAAATAACCATAGTTGATGTGTCACACAACATTAAATTGTTGACTAATGACTGTTGACTGTTGACTGATTTAACATTGGAAACAAGCGAATTATTAAAAAAAGTACGCCAAATTGAGATAAAGACCCGCGGATTGTCACGTAACATTTTCGCGGGGCAATACCACTCTGCGTTCAAAGGTAGAGGGATGGCTTTTTCCGAAGTGCGGGAATATCAATATGGCGACGATATACGCGATATTGACTGGAATGTGACAGCCCGTTACAACAAACCTTTTGTCAAGGTGTTTGAAGAAGAACGGGAGCTTACGGTTATGTTGCTGGTTGATGTGTCAGCCAGTCAGGATTTTGGAACACGCCATTCCATGAAACGTGATATTGTAACTGAAATGGCCGCCACGCTGGCATTCTCAGCCATACAGAATAACGATAAAATCGGCGTAATCTTCTTTTCCGACAAGATAGAAAAATTCATCCCGCCCAAGAAAGGAAAGAAACATATATTGTATATCATCCGCGAACTGATAAACTTCGAGGCGGAAAGCCCAAAAACCGACATCGGAATGGCGCTGAAATACCTCACCAATGTAATCAAAAAACGATGCACTACATTTATGATTTCCGACTTTATAGAGATGGAGGACTACGACAACGCGTTGACAATAGCGAACCGCAAACACGACGTTGTGGCATTGCAGGTATATGACGACCTCGAAACCCAATTGCCGAATGTAGGCTTGATGAAAATACAGGACGCGGAAACAGGAGCTGTACGATGGGTCGATACCTCTTCGCGCAGAATACGTCAGACATATAAAGACTGGTGGCAAAAACAACAGCAAAATATGCAGACATCCTTCAACCGCAGCAAGGTGGATAGCGTTTCGGTTCGTACAGATGAAGATTATGTAAAAGCATTGCTGGCTTTATTTAAGAAGAGAAGCTAAGTAAGGATTTATGAATGAAGAATTATGAATTACGGGTTATCAAAAACTCGTAACCCGTAACTTGCAACTCGTAACTAAAATATGTTGAAATTTAGAACTATACTATTATTCTGTTTACTCTGCGGCTTTGGCATTTCCATCCGTGCGCAGAAGTCCACGGTAAGGGCGACAATACAGCCTTCCGATATACTGATTGGCGAACAGGCGGTCATCGATGTGGAAGTTATTGCTCCCAAAGGGCACAACATACTGTTTCCCGTTTATCAGGACACACTTATACAAGGTGTGGAAGTGCTGCTTATGCTAAAGCCTGATACCGTAATGACGGAAGTAATGACGATCAGCCAAAAGTATGTTGTCACCTCATTCGACTCCACGCTTTATCATATTCCTTATATGGAGGTTGTGGACGGTATGGATACCTTGCGGACAAATGATTTCGGATTGAAAGTTTCCGCCCCGCAACTATCGGACTCTACATTAGCGTATCTGGAAATGCTGAAAAACCACCAGACAGATTCCATCGACTTTGAAAAATTACAGATAAACGACATCAAGGATATCCAAAAGCCACCATTTGTATGGCAAGACTTCTTAGAATATTTGTATATCCCGTTGATTGCACTCCTTATTTTGGTATTAGTAGCAATCGCTATATATTTCATTTTAAGAAAGAAGAAAAAAGGATATTATTTCACGCCGAAAATTATCTTGCCGCCGCATGTAGAGGCGTTGCAAGGACTGGATAAGCTCAAAGAATCGAAATTATGGCAAAAAGGCATGGAGAAAGAGTACTACACTACTCTGACTGATATTCTTCGTAAATATATCGATCGCCGATTCAATATCGACGCGCCCGAAATGGTTTCCGAAGATATTGTCGCGGCAGTACATCTGGCGACGGACACAAGGTCGGCGACAGATGGGCTGGAACAAATACTAAAGCTTGCCGACTTGGTCAAATTTGCAAAATACACACCGTTTGCGGATGAGAACGACCTCAGTCTGATGAACGCGTTCTTGTTCGTCAATCAAACAAAGATAGAAGAACGCCCTAGCCTTGAAGAACAAAAAGGCGATTCGTCTGATAACGCGTCGGCAAAGAATAAAGGAAACAATATAAACCTAAATAAAAAACAAAGCTAAAAGAATACAAAAATGGAATATGCTAATCCGAATTATTTATACTTACTCTTATTGCTTATACCGCTTATAGCATGGTATATCTTTAAGCTACGGAAAATGCAGGCTACATTCAAGTTGTCTTCTAGCTATGCATTCGAAAAAGCGCCCTCCACCATCAGGGTATATGCGCGTCATCTGCCCTTCTTGTTCCGATTAATCGCCATCGCTTTGGTTATAATCGTATTGGCAAGACCTCAGAGCGTAAACTCTTCCGACATTTCCAACTCCGAAGGTATCGACATTGTCATGGCGCTGGATATATCGGGTACAATGATGGCAAATGACTTCTCTCCCACCCGATTGGACGCGGCGAAGAAAGTGGCGGCTGAATTTATCAACGACCGTAGAAGCGACCGCATCGGACTTGTTATATTTGGGAGTGAAAGCTTTACGCAGTGTCCCCTTACAACCGACCACCGCGTACTCCTCAACCTGCTGAGCGAAGTAAAGTTTGGGATGGTAACCGACGGTACGGCAATCGGCTTAGGACTGGCAAACTCGGTAAACAGGCTGAAAAACAGCGAATCCAAATCGCGTGTGGTCATCCTGCTCACCGACGGGTCGAACAACGCGGGACAAATAGCGCCGTTAACAGCCGCGGAATTGGCGGCTTCGTACGGAATACGCGTATATACAATCGGTATCGGCTCGCGGGGAACATCGGTAGCCCGCATAATGACCCCTTATGGCATGCAAACCATGAACGTGTCGGGAGACTTTGACGAACGAACGCTTACCGAAATAGCTTCTATCACGGGAGGAACCTATTTCAGGGCGACGGACAATACCAGTTTGGGCGGTATATACGATGAAATAGATCAAATGGAAAAATCCCATATAAGCGTCAACACTGTAACAAAGAAAAAAGAGCTTTACCTGCCTTTCGCGATTATAGCTCTGGCTTTGGTAGGATTTGAAATAATCCTTCGCCGTACATGGTTAAGAAACATTCCATAAACATAAAGTGTCAGTATAAAAATTATGAATGTATTTAAATTTGCAAATCCGGAATTTCTATATTTATTTTTCACCATACCTTTGTTTATCATCGGTTTCATCATTCTGAATATCGCTAAGCGCAAGAGTGTGGAGAAACTGGGAACATTGGCGTTAGTAAAAAAAATGATGCCGGAATTATCCCTGAAACGCTCATACTTGAAGTTTTGGATAACAATGGTTATCATCGGCGCCGGTATCATTGTGCTGGCTCGTCCGCAATTTGGAACAAAAGTGGAAAAGGTGGATAAAAAAGGAATAGAGCTGGTAATCGCCATCGACGTTTCCAATTCGATGATGGCGGAAGATATAAAGCCAAGCCGCCTGACTAAAGCCAAACAAATTCTAACCCGCATCATCGACGAACGAAAGAATGACAAAGTAGCGATTGTCGTTTTCGCGGGAGAAGCCTTTATTCAATTACCTTTAACCCCGGACAACCAGTCTGCAAAATTGTTTTTGGAAACAATAGACCCGAGCCTCGTCCCTGTTCAAGGAACCGCCATCGGCAGCGCGATCGACGTCGGCATGAGCTGTTTCTCGAACGATGAGAATATAGACAAAGCCATTGTGCTGATTACGGACGGAGAAGGTCATGAAGGAAATGCCGAAGAAGCCGCCGCGCGCGCCGCCGAAAAGGGTGTGCATATCAACGTGGTGGGCATCGGTACATTAGAAGGCTCCATGATTCCGGCATACGAAGAAGGGACGCTGGGTGTAAAAAGAGACACGCAGGGACAACCGGTGGTGACAAAACTCAACGAAGAAATGTGCCGCCAAATAGCCAAAGCTGGCAAAGGACTATACGCTCATGCCGATAACTCCAACAGCGCGCTGAAAAGTTTACAGGCTGAACTTGATAAGCTCCAGAAAAAAGAAATAGATGGTATCGCCTATTCCGAATATGACGAAAAATTTCAAATTTTCGCATGGCTTATGTTGATACTGCTTATTTTAGATGTGTGTATATTCGATAAGAAAAACAGAATATTCAAAAACATCAGATTGTTTAAATAAGAATTATGAAACAACGGCGAAGCCAATTATGAATAAAAGAATAATTTGTAACTCGTAGTAACTAATATAAAAAATGAAGAAAATAATATTTATAATAGTATTTACTTTAATAACAATAAGCCTATCCGCCCAAAAAGAAGTACGCAAATCGATCCGTTCGGGAAACAAAGCGTATAAAGAACAACGGTATGGAGCGGCGGAAGCGGAATATAATAAAGCGGTAAAGGAGAACGCGGGGTCAAAAGAAGCTTCTTTCAACCTTGCCAATACCTATTATCGACAACAACGATGGGATGATGCCCTTAAGGAATATCAACATTACCTGGCTTTAGAAAACGAAGACCCTTCGAAAATGAGCGCCGCGTGGAGCAATATGGGCAATACATTCCTGAAAAAGAAAGCGAATGAAAAAGGTCAGGGACAGCAAATGCCCATACCTCAAGGACAACAGCCCGAACAACCTCAACAACAACAGGCTGATAATCTGAAGCAGTCAATGGATGCTTATAAAAACGCGTTACGCCTGAATCCGAAAGATGATGAGACCCGCTACAACCTTGCTGTCGTTCAGAAGATGATAAAAGATCAAGAAGACCAGAACAAAGACAAAAATAAAGATAAAAACAAAGACCAGAACAAGGATCAAAATAAAGATCAAAACAAGGATCAGAACAAAGACCCTAAACAAGACCAAAAGGATCAACAAAATCAGAATCAGATGTCACAAGACAATATGCAGCAGATTCTGCAAGCGCTGGAACAGGACGAAAAAGACACTCAGGAACGGGTGAAACAGACTAAACTTCAGGAACGTAAACGCAAAAACGAAGATAATAGAAAACAAAACAAAGACTGGTAATGACTATAAGAGGTAATTTTCTTTCATTACATAAATCATTTATAGTTGCTTTCTGCCTGATTGCATTTAATTTATTGGCAATGGGACAGGAAACGAAAGTTGTCATACAAGCGCCGGAAAACGTTGTTGTCGGCGAGCAGTTCAAAGTTTCCTACATTTTGGAAAGTGACAAGGATGTAGAAGAACAACCTGTCATAATAAAAAATATGCCGGGATTTGAAATCATTTACGGACCGTCCGTATCTACTTCCGTTTCTTCAACAACCGATAAAGGAAAAATAACACGAACCTATTCTGTAACGTCAACCTATATACTGAAAGCCGGACAAAAAGGAATTTACACCTTGCCACAGGCGGAAACAATCATCAATGGAAAAAAATACAAACCGGACAGTTTCAAAATAACCGTAAAGTCAAAGGATGACACAAAAACGACGGCAATCGACGACATTGACGCTTTTATAAAAGTATCGGTGTCAAAAACAAGCATGAACCTATCCGACACGATTACAATCACATACAGGCTATATACGACAAAAGATATACAGAATATCGAAGACGCGGATTTTCCGGCGACCGACGATTTTTATACCAGTAATATAACCCGTCGGCGTCAGAACTTCTCGGAAAAGGTAATAAATGATAGAACATATAAAGTCATAGAACTGCGAAAATTGCTATTGCAACCCCGCCGATTAGGTGAAATCAATATACCTGAAGGCTCGGTCACAGTACAATATTCAGCGCCGACAGGTCGTAAGATGAGAGATATTTGGGGGGATGTCTATGATGAAGTCAATACAAGTACCCGTACATTAAAAATTGATTCGATCGTAATACGTGTACATGATTTGAAAGCGATATAAGGGAAAAAGATTAATTTTGCAAAAAAGAACCGAAAACAAATAGATTAGAGGGTAATGAAGAAGTACTGTTTTTTATTCATATTATTACTCATTAGTATAACTGAAATAGCTGCTCAGAATGTCAATTTTGTCATTCAGTCGCCTTCCTCCACTGTGAAAGGCGCTCAAATTCAGCTACGATATATTTTAACGGGAGGAGAAGGAAGCGACATCCAGATCCCTGACGATATAAAAGGTTTCGACAGGTTGTTCGGTCCATCCACTTCTCAGGTTTACAGTTCGTCAACGATCAATGGTAAAACGACGTCGGAGAGTAACATGACTTTTACATACGTCCTGATGGCAAACGCCGAAGGTACATTTACCTTACCCGCCGCCACGGTAAAAGTGAATGGACGCAACTATAAATCGGGAACAGCGCAAATCAAAGTATTGCCACCCGACAAAAACGCCCAGCCGCAACAACCCGGGCGTCAGCCACAAGTCATAACCCAATCTTCCACCGGAGGAAATGTAAGCCCCGACGACGCTTTCATCAGAGCTATATTCTCAAAGACAAAAGTCAAGGAGCAGGAAGCTGTCGTTGTCACATTCAGGTTCTATACGGTATTGAACATCCGGAATGTAGGGAAAATACAATTCCCCGAATTTGAAGGATTCATGACCGAAGATTTTGAGATGCAGACAAATCAACAATTAACCGCCGAACATTACAAAGGCAGGAACTATATGGCTGTGGATGTGAAGAAAACATTATTGTTTCCTCAACGTTCGGGTAAGATCACAATCCCTTCGGGAACGATGGAAATTGTGTTTGAGGTTGCCTCGGGACGTAAAGTACAAACATTCTTCGGCCCTCAGGATGTGATGACGGAAGCCAAAAAAGTACTGCGGACAAGTCCCGTTACCGTCGATATTTCGCCTCTTCCTGTTCAGGACAAACCAACTAATTTTTCCGGCGCGGTAGGCTCGTTTACGTTCACGCCTTCCATTACGGCGCAAAAGATAAAGGCTAACGATGCTGTGACCATCAAGCTGAACATTACCGGAACGGGAAACCTGAAACTGATTAAAAACCCTGAAGTCAAATTTCCAAAGGACTTCGAGACTTACGACCCTCAGGTGAAAAACGATTATAAGATCACCGAAAACGGTTTGTCCGGAACCAAATCAATAGAATACATGTTCATTCCCCGTTATCCGGGTAAATTCACGATTCCACCTATCGAATTTTCATACTTCGACACCAAGACAAATACATATAAAACCGTATCTTCGCCGTCGTACGAGCTTGATGTGGACAAAGATCCCAACGCGGGAAAAAATGTATCGACCAGCTATTCGAACCAAAAGGAGCTGGAAGTGGATCAGGACATTCGTTATATCAAAACCGGAGATTATTCGTTTAAAGACCCGAAAAACTTCTTTGTAGGCTCGTTACCATACATCCTTTGGTATTTAATACCATTGCTATTGTTTATCACTTTCTCCATCATATACAGGAAGCAAATCAAAGCGAACGCCGACATCGCCCTGACGCGGACAAAGAAAGCGAATAAAGTAGCGACAAAACGCCTGAAACTTGCCAAACAATATTTGCAAACCCAGAAAAAAGACAGTTTCTACGAAGAAATACTACGCGCCGTGTGGGGATACCTCAGCGATAAGCTGACAATTCCGGTAGCAGACCTGAACAGGGAAAACATAGAAGCCGAACTCCTAAAATATGGCGTCGATGAAAGCCTTATCAGAACATTTATAGAAATCCTCGACACCGGTGAATTTGCCCGTTACGCCCCGTCCGAATCAGGACACGCGATGGATGACCTGTATAACAACACCGTGGAAGCCATAGGCAAGATGGAAAGTACAATAAACAAAATTAAACAATGATGGACGTCATGAAACGAATCATATTATCATATCTGTTCATACTATTCGCATTTGCCTCGTCTTACGCGCAGGACTCCATAAATACAAAAACCGATTCCGTTCCGGCGGCTACAACCGGAGCTGTCGCGCAAAATGATACGGATAAAATAGAGGCGATGTACAATGAAGGCGACTTTCGTAAAGTGATTGACGCGCTGGAAAAAGAAAAAAATGACAAAAAAGCATTGGGTCAGGAATCCGCCGAACTGTATTACAATTTAGGAAACGCTTATTTCAGAATAAATGATATAGCCAAAGCGCGCTTAAACTACGAACGGGCATTGTTACTCGATCCGGGAGACAGGGACACCAAGCATAACATAGAATATATAATGACTAAAATAGAAGATAAGATCCCTGTCGCCGACACATTTTTTCTGAATATTTGGTTCAATGCCGTACAAAACCTGTTCAGTTCAAATACATGGGCGACCATCGGCGTTGTTTCGTTCATCCTGTTTATTGTCGGCTTAGTCCTGTTTTTCTTCAGCAGATCCATCTTTATTAAAAAGACGGCATTCTATACCGGGATAATCCTGATTATCATCATTATCTTCGCAAATATATTTTCATTCCGGCAAAAAAGTAAGATAGAACGCCGCGACACGGCTGTGGTTATGGCAGGGTCGGCTTCCATCGTCAGTTCTCCCGAATTAAACAGCAAAGAACTAACCATCCTGCATGCCGGCACAAAAGTAACAGTGACAAAAGAAGACCGCAACTGGATAGAAATAGAAATAGAAAACGGAACAATCGGCTGGATTCAACGCGATAAGCTGGAAATAATATAATTTCTACCCTTTAAATCGGATATACGAATAAAAATGAGCTTTGTAGAAAAAATATTACCTTACGAAAGGGAGCTATTCTTGTGGCTCAACGGGTATCATACCCCCTATTGGGACGTTTTCATGTGGATATATGGCAGCAAACTGATATGGTTGCCTCTGATTGTCATCGCCCTCATCATATTCACATATAAAATAAAGTGGAAAGAAGCCGTACTCATACTGATATGCGCGGTTCTGATAGGTATTCTTTGCGACTATGTATCGGCGCAGCTCATCAAACCTTTCTTTGAACGGTTGAGACCGACATACCACCCCGATTTCAAACAATTTGTAGATACCGTAAACGGTTACAGAGGCGGAAGATACGGTTTTATATCGAACCACGCCGCGAACGGATTTGGAGTCGTAGCCTTTACGTCTTTACTGTTCAGGTACAAGTACCTTACCATTACATTAATATTGTGGGCGACAATCACAGCCTATTCGCGAATATACCTCGGGGTACACTTTATTTCGGATGTCGTGGGCGGAGCGATATGGGGAACTTTCATCGGCGTCATCATTTATTATGTTTATTTAACCTCCCGCCGATACATACTGAAAGTACCTGAATATCAGCTAAAAACTCCTATCTATTCAAAGAATAGGGCAAATATACTAATCGCCGTAATTATAGCCACAATCCTGTTTATTGCTATTTTTAGCGTATTTTTCAATATTCCTTCCTAAAAATCATTGTATATAAAAAAAGAATTTTATAACTTTAGAACATATTCCTAAATATTTACCATTTAAAACTTAGAGAGTATGAGCAGAGTTATAAAATTTAAAGAGCTTAGAAGAATCAAGGACAATCTACCTGATGGAAGCATACATCAAATAGCGGAAGAATTAGAAGTCCCGGTAGAAACCGTTTGGAATTATTTCGGTGGATATAGTTACGAAAAAGGACAAAGTTGCGGCGTTCATATAGAACCCGGACCGGACGGAGGGTATGTTTCACTCGATGATACCACTATTTTGGATAAGGCTTTGAAAATTATAGAGCTGAAGGAGGTCTGAAGAAATAGAGAGATGAATACGAAAAAGTGTTCATCTCTTTTCTAATAGGAATGAAAAAAAACATTAAAATACTTTGACTATGGAAGATATATTAGTTACACTTGCCATTCACACGAATGAGAAAGCCCAAATTCTAAAAAAAGTGCTGGAAAGCGAGAGTATTGACGTTCATATCAATGACGTTGATCTCAGTAACCCCGGTATATCGACCGGAGTTCGCATCCGCATCAAGCAATCGGATCTTCCCAAGGCGCTGAGCGTTGTCGAAAGCCGGCACCTCTTCAGCTACGACGAAGAAGAAACATACCGCACCGACGATGGGCGCAAACGCATCTTAGTTCCGGTGGATTTCTCGGACTATTCCCTCAAGGCCTGCCGTATAGCGTTTAACTTGGCTCGCGAGCTGAATGCCAAAGTAAAGATACTCCATGTATATTTCAACCCCTACTACCCTACGGCGTTGCCGATGGCAGAGGCATTCGCCTATCAAGGCAAAGAAGAAAAAGAGTTTCAGAATATCATAGAAAAAGTAAAAGAAAACATTCAAAAGCTCTGTAATACGATTGACAAAAAAGTTTCCGAAAACGAATTTCCACCCGTAAACCATTCTTATGTACTAAGAGAAGGTTTACCGGAGGAAGAAATAGTAACCTTCACGAAGGAATACAAACCGTCGCTGATCGTGATGGGCACACGCGGCAAAGACCAAAAGGACGCCGACCTGATAGGCAGCGTGACGGCGGAAGTGATAGAAATGACACATGTCCCTCTTATCGCTATCCCCGAAAACACGCCGTTTTATGATTTCAATGAGGTAAAACATATTGCTTTCCTCACAAACTTCAGTCAGCGCGACCTCATTTCTTTTGATCTGCTAATTAAATTATTGCAACCATATCAGCAGAATATGAGAATTTCGTTGACGCATATCGCCGTAAAAAAAGCGGATCAATGGGACGAAATAAAGTTGCAAGGCATCAAAACATATTTCACAAAACAATATCCGGGACTGAATCTGGACTACAAGCTCATAGATACGAACGACATGCTGAAAAGCCTCGACGAATATATAAAGAATGATTATATTCAGGTGTTGGCTCTGACTACCAGCAAGCGAAATGTCTTTGCCCGCATGTTTAGCCCGAGCATTTCACGGAAAATGTTATTCCACTCCGATACCCCATTGCTGGTGTTGAGAGGATAAAGTAAACCACCTCCCCTACCCCTCCCGAAAAGGAGGGGAAAAGGGAGAGTAAAAGACTTATTGGATATTATTTCCTTTGCAACACGTTTATATCGCCTGATTTTTTGCGGCGTTTTCCATCCGACGAGGTATATTCAATCACATAATAATAGACTCCGGTATTTACATAGCTGCCGTTATACCTGCCGTCCCAACCTTTTGTCGGGTCGTTCCATTCGTATATCTTGACTCCCCAACGGTTGAAAATGGTACACTTAAATTTGAGAATTGATTTATAGGAAACCTTAAATTCGGTGCCGGTGGAGCCTCCCGGCGAAAAATAATTGGGAGCTTCGAGTTTCCAATCCGCTATATTTAGAGAGACGCTTGTTGTATCCACACAATCCGAAGCGGCGTTAGCGACTTCAAGTTTTATCACAAAATCCCCGGATTGGTCGAATGTATATTTTATATCCTTATCGGCATAACGGACAATATAATTATCCATGTCTTTCCTATTGTATATAAACCATGTGTAATACCTGACGGCATCGTTTGCATGGGAATAAAAATCGACCGTGAAGGGAGCTGAGTTTTCCGCGTTTGCTTCATTTGAGCCATTTTCATTTTCTGAGGTTATATATCCTTTTACAGCCGCCGCTTGGTAATCGACGGATACCTGTTTCGCGATGTTGAAATATTCCGCGAACTGGTCGCCTCTCAGTACAAACTTTGTATCTTTCAGGGGCGCGTCAATAATGATTTCCGTGCCTATTATCATGCTCCTGCCATGTGATTCGGGCACAAATTCTTTCTTTCCGTCGTCCCATTTAGCATCCTCATAACTAAGTGTATACCTGACAGGGATATCTCTTTTTATCCCGCTCTGGTTTTTCGGATAAAAGAATAATTCGCCATCCGTTTTTGTCACAAACAATTTCAGGTTTTCACACTTATCTTCATTCTCCACTACTTCTATCGAAGTCAACGAAGACTGACGCGACTTATAGTCGATAATCCAAACGGCGTCTTCCGATTTTCCGTTTGCTTCCGCGTAATACCCATAGCCGTCCGCAAGGTTGGAGATTGTATAAGTAGTGGAATTATTTGAAGAAGAGATGGATATTTCCGAATCCGGAATTTGTTCTTTGTCGGCTAACGACTGACGATAGCGATAGAATACAACCGACACAGCTGATGATGAATAGCTGACCTTAGCGCCGTTAAGCCCGTTCAACAAATATACTCGCTCTATATTTGTCCCTGTTAGATTATCGCCGTAAGAATAAGGCGTACCTGCTCCTCCCGACACGGTATATCCCTGCGCGAAGGTCGTACCCGACAGAAATAGTATGGATAAAAAAGTAAGTAATATTCTCATCAGCTTAATCTTTACAAGAAAACCCTCTATCTTTTAACGGACAGAGGGTTTTCTTATTTTATAAAATGTATTATTTGTTTACTCTACCCTAACATCAGGCTTTCGTTTCAGATAATACACCCATATTTTTAAATAATTTCTCAATTTTTTCAAGGGCATAATCCACTTGTTTTTTGGTATGAGTAGCCATCAATGAGAAGCGAATCAATGTATCGGCAGGAGCAACAGCCGGAGATACCACAGGATTTACAAACACGCCTTCTTCAAAAAGCTTTTTAGTAATCATAAATGTCTTCTCATTATCGCGGATAAACAACGGAATAATAGGAGTTTCGGTATGTCCTATTTCGCATCCCATCTGGCGGAATCCGTCAAGAGCGTAATGGGTTATATCCCACAACGCGGCTATCCTTTCGGGTTCGGTCAAGATAATATCCAAAGCGGCGCTCGCTGCAGCAGTAGCGGCAGGAGTAGCGCTCGCGGTAAAAATATACGAACGGGAATTATGGCGCAAGTAATCAAGTATAGTTTCATTACCGGCGATGAAACCGCCCAATGAAGCTAACGACTTACTGAAAGTTCCCATTATCAGTTCCACGTCATCGATAAGTCCGCATTGTTCCACAAGACCTTTTCCGCTGTTATTGGTTCCGAGCACGCCAAGGCTGTGCGCTTCGTCCACCATGACGCTCGCGTTATATTTTTTAGCCAGTTTTACGATTCCGGGAAGATTGGCTATATCGCCTTCCATGCTGAAAACGCCATCTATAACAATAAGTTTTACTTTATCCGGTTCACATCTTTGCAATTGTTTTTCCAAAGATTCCATATCATTATGGCGAAACTTCAACTTGGTGGAGTAAGCAACCCTGGCTCCTTCGATGATGGAGGCATGATCAAGTTCATCCCACAAGATATAATCTTCGCGTCCTGTAACACAGGATATGACGCCTTGGTTTACATTAAAACCTGTGGAATAAACAATAGCGTCTTCCTTTCCAACAAATTTGGCAAGTTTTTTCTCTAATTCCACATGAATATCCAATGTACCATTCAAAAAGCGGGAACCGGCCATGCCTGTCCCATACTTCTTGGTGGCGTTTATAGCCGCTTCTTTTACCTTTGGATGATTGGTCAGTCCCAAATAGGCATTTGAACCGAACATTAAAACCTTTTTTCCATTAATGATAACCTCGGTGTCCTGATCACTTTGGATTGCTCTAAAGTAAGGGTAAATACCGGCGGCGCGTGTAATTCTTGCCGCGTCGAACTTATACAATTTATCAGTTAATAAACTCATATTTAACTTATAACAAATAGTGTATTATGATAGCTGCTTTTTGCTTTATGATACTTAATTCCACAAAAATGCAGGCTGCAAAAATAATTAAAAAAAATAAGAATGTAGCCTTTTTAAAATAAATATTTAAAAAAAGGATATTTTAGCGTAATCTTATCCCGCTTCTGTCTGAGGTATATGCTTTTTTTATTAAATTTGTCGTTTGGTCGGTGTACAACAAATATAAGTGGAAATATATCCACATAAAATGGGTGTGGAACGAAACGAATAAATGGTAAAAAAGAAAAAGAACAAGCATAATATCTGGAAGCGGTTACACTTCAAATACCGGCTTTCGGTCATGAATAGAAATACATTAGATGAAATATGGACGATGAACGCGTCTATATTTCACGGTGCGGTTTTATTGCTGATCTTCGCTTTCTTTTTGATTACAATCACATCCGCCATTATTATCGCGACCCCTATCCGTTACTACCTGCCGGGCTACATGGACTCCGAAATAAGGGAAAAAGCCTTACGGTCGGCGATTCGCGTCGATTCGCTCCAGCAGCAATTAAACTATCAGGAAGCTTATATAAACAATCTGAAAAACGTTTTCAATGGGGTGGTTGATATAGATTCGGTGAAAATACAGGATACCATATCAGTATCCGAAACAGATCCGTTATTGATGCGGTCTAAGGCGGAAAAATCTTTCATAGAACGCTACGAAGAAGAAGAAAGGTATAATTTATCCGTTATATCACAGGCAACTGTAAGCCCTATGGAAGGAGTTGTATTCTTCAAACCTTTACGGGGGCTTGTCGTCAATAAATTCAGCCCGTCGAACAACCGGTATGGCATTACGCTGAAAGTAGGGGCACAAGAAACCGTATCCTCCGTGCTGGATGGTACTGTCGTATTCTCGGGATATGACTTAAACGCCGGTTATACGATACAGATTCAACATAAGAACGGATTTATTTCGATTTATAAAAACAATACAACCCTTCTGAAAAAATCAGGGGATAAGGTTCAGACAGGCGAAGCCATTGCCGTTGTCGGCGGCAAAGATAATCCGGCAGACTCGCTTTCCGAATTTGAACTTTGGTACAAAGGCAATCCTGTAAATCCGGAAGACTATATTTCTTTTTAAAGAAAAGACGAAAAAAAAATGAAACGAAACATTGCTATACTTGGCTCTACGGGTTCGATAGGCACTCAGGCGCTGGATGTCGTCAGGGAACACGCTGACCAATTTGAGATATACGCGCTTACAGCAAATAATAACGCGGAACTGCTGATCAAACAGGCTCAGGAGTTCCTGCCCGAAGTGGTGGTTGTAGCGAACGAAAAGAAATACACACAGGTAAAAGACGCGTTAGCCTCCCTGCCCATAAAGGTTTGGACAGGCAGCGATTCCATCGCGCAGGTAGTAGAAAGCGAGCCGATTGATATTGTA
>JAISKQ010000159.1 GCA_031260865.1 Prevotella sp. | reverse complement strand
AAACCTTTGCATTTCAGCTTCACCACCCGGAAACGATGGCATTTGTTCTACTGTGATAAATGGCTTTGAGCCATCAGCGGGAATATTCGTTTCTTCGCCATTTTTCGCTGATCCATAACCAATGACATTTTTTGCATTTTCCTCTTTTGTCGTGATTTTATCTTTATTTCCCGTAAGCCTGAATACAATTGGCAAGGTATAATACACATCCACCGCTTTTCCGCCCTGTTTGCCCGGCTTCCATTTCGGCATAGCTTTAATAACGCGTACAGCTTCTTTGTCTAATTCCGGATCAACGCCACGTATAGCCCTTACATCTGAAATTTCACCTGTCGCCCCGACAATAAAACGAACCACAACCCTTCCTTGTATGCCTGCTGCTTGCGCTGCCACAGGATATTTCACATTATTGCCTAAAAACTTTTGCATTTCAGCTTCGCCACCCGCAAACGATGGCATTTGTTCTGCAACTGTATATACATCTCCTTTCTTCTGCGGAACTTGTTTCCCGTCCATAAAAGGTATATCGATTATATCTGGCGATGCCTGTACCGCATTCCCTAATAGTAAAGCAAATACAACAGGAACAGCCAGTAAATATTTCACAGCTTTACCCAACGATGTTTTTCTTTTATTCATCATAATAATACGTTTTTTTAATTGTGATACATTGAAATTATTAATAAGTGGTATACCGGTATTCTTATTCGTTATTTGCAGTAATATATATTGATACTCCGCTGTGTCGAACCCGGCTTTTAAAACGCCTTCGTCCGCCAAGTATTCGAGATTAATCTTCATCTCTTTTTTTAAGAGCCATGCAAATGGATTCCACCAAAAACAAATACACAGCAGTTCGGCTAATATGACGTCTATCGAATGATATTGCCTTCCGTGTATTTGCTCATGGGCTATTATTTCATCCAATTCTTTTCCCGTATGGTTTTCAATATTTATAAAAATCCAGTTAAAGAATGAGAAAGGGGACGTCTCTTTATTCTTCATTTTTATAATCCGGCAAGTCGCCAGTTTTTCCGACTTATTATCAGCCCTCAATTTTACAACGCTGAATAATTGTATTATAAATTTGATCGCGTACAATAGCGAGACCAAGGCTAATCCTTCTAATATAACAAGCCATACATTAACGACCGGAGCCGGTGGTTCAGCGTTGGCGGCCACAACATCTATCTGCGAAAGCCAATAAGTCGGCATCTGAATCGGAGCCGCCTCTTTGACAGGCATTTCCAATATCAGGATAGGATACAGCAAAGAAAAAAAGATGGCAAACAGGAAATATCCTCTTCTCAAGCGGAAGAATGTATCCGTTCTCAGGCATAGCATATAAAGCCCATAGAATAAGGCTAATGATACAGATGCTTTTATCAGGTATAAAACAATTACGTTATCCATGGTTATTCGTTTAGATAATTAAGCAAATGGTAATATTCAAGGTCGCGTTTTTTAAGAAGTAAAGAACGGTTGTCGTTATAATTAACAAGCCCGCGTCCTCAACTTTTTCTTTCTTCTATCATCTTCATTATTTCTTGCAATTCCTCAGGGGATATTACCTCTTCTTTCACAAAGAAAGAGACTAACTCCTTATATGAATTTTCGAAATAGCTCTTCACCACACCCGACATAAAGGCTTTTTTGTAATCATCCTCCACTATCTTCGGGCTGTACACCCATACATTCCCGTATTTTTTCGAATTAAGGTATCCTTTTTGTTCCAAATTGCGTACAATAGACGCCACGGTTGTATAGGGAGGTTTCGGATCTTCCAACCCGTTTACAATATCTTTTACCACACATTCTTCCAATTGCCAAACATGGAGCATTATTGTTTCTTCTTGATGAGTTAGTTTTTCCATAATCATTATTTTTTATTTTTAGTAAATCTACTATTTATTCGTAAATGTACGAGTTATTTTCTATATTCCAACTAATTGGAGCTTTTTTTTCTAAAATATGCGAATTAATGATTGGAACCCACTAAATCATAGCCCATCGGGGAAAAAGGTGACAAAAGTAACAGTTTTCAAGATTTCAAGTTTACTATATTTTTTTTTTCAAAGATCCTTTCAATCAACAGTTAATTGGAAAAAGGTGACAAAAGTAACAGTTTTCAGTCATCATCGCTTTGCGCCATTCTTCATTGGCTCTGCCGAACGTTGTTTCTTAATTCTTTATCGGCTTTTGTGAAAAAGTGACAAAAGTAACACTTTTTTAGAGTTCAAGAGTTCAAGATTTCAAGTTTACTAGCATGATAGAACTCTCGTAAACTCAAAAACTTAAAAAAGTGACAAAAGTAACACTTTTCGGGTAACACCGCTTTGCGCCATTCTTTCTTGTAAACTTGTACACTTGCAAGCTAGTAAACTCAAAACTTACCACTTTCAACTTATTACTCAAAACTCAAAACTCGTAACTGCTCCATCATTTCAAAGACCTTTTCAATCATCACTTCGCTTCGCGAATGGTTTATTGTTCAAAAAAGGTGACAAAAGTAACACTTTTTTTGAGTTCAAGTTTTCAAGATTTCAAGTTTACTAGCTTGTTAGAACTCTCGTAAACTCGTAAACTCGTAAACTCAAAAACTTAAAAAGGTGACAAAAGTAACACTTTTCGGTTCTCACTGCTTTGCACCATTTTTCACTTTTATTATTGCGAAAACCAAATGTACATAAATTGAAAACCAAATGTACATAAATTATTAAAAAACGAAAGCTCCCGAATAGGAGCTTTTTCTATAATTGCGAGCCTCACAGCGTATAATTA
>JAISKQ010000096.1 GCA_031260865.1 Prevotella sp. | reverse complement strand
AAAGATACCGCGATCTATGGATTGAGCAGTATTATCGGTCGAATTTTAAACTGGGCGCTTGTCCCGTTGCATACACATATATTTACGGATACGGTAGAATACGGTAAAGTAAGCTATATATACGGATACACAGCCCTGTTCATGATACTTCTGACATACGGTATGGAAACAGGTTTTTTCCGTTTTATGAATAAAAAAGGCGTGGATACGGATAAGGTGTACGCGACTTCCATCATTTCGTTAGGCACGACGTCGCTGCTATTTATCCTGCTCTGTTTCTGCTTTATCTCGCCTATATCAACATGGATGGGATATACCCTGCATCCCGAACATATATGGATGATGGCGATCGTTGTCGCTTTGGATGCCTTTATGACCATTCCGTTCGCTTACCTGAGGCATCAGAAAAGACCGATTCGTTTCGCTTCGCTTAAACTTATATTCATTGGGCTTAATGTGTTTTTCAATTTATTGTTCCTCGTTATTTGCCCGTGGGTAAATGAAACATTCCCCGACTTTGTGTTAAATAAATTTTATCATTCCGAAATAGGCATCGGATATATCTTCCTGGCAAATCTGTTATCTACCCTTGTCGTCCTTTTACTGTTGATACCGATAGCTATGAAAGGGTTGAAATTTCAGTTTAATAATAAATTGCTAAGGCAAATATTAAAATATTCGTTTCCGCTGCTTATTTTAGGGTTGGCGGGGGTGATAAACCAGACAGTCGCCCAATTAACCTACAAATTCTTATTTAGCAGCCCGGATGAGGCTTTTAGCCAGCTGGGTATCTATAATGCCTGTTTGAAGATAACGGTAATCATAACCATGTTCACACAGGCGTTCAGGTATGCTTACGAGCCGTTTTTCTTCAGCAAAAATAAGGAGGGCGGCAGCACAAAATCATACGCCGACGCGATGAAATATTTCGTTATTTTCGCTTTGTTGGTTTTCTTAGGCGTAATGTTCTATCTGGATATAATAAAACAGATTATCGGCAAAAGTTATACGGAGGGAATTGGAGTAGTCCCCATAGCAATGTTGGGCGAAATATTCTTCGGCATGTATTTCAATCTGTCGGTATGGTATAAGTTAACTGATAAGACCAAATACGGAGCTTATTTTTCTGTGTTCGGGTGCTTCCTTCAGGTCGCCATCAATATAATTTTCGTCCCTATCTATGGATATATGGCAAGCGCGTGGGCGACGTTCATCTGCAACCTGATTATAATGACGTTGTCATACTTTATCGGACAAAAATATTATCCAGTAAAATACGACCTGAAAAATATCTTTTTTTATTTCATCTTGACCGGTGTCTTTTACATCGCGGCTATGTATCCGCGAATTGACAATGAGGTGTCGCGGCTGGCATACAGAACGGTATTCCTTGTGGCCTTTACCGCTATCATTATAAAACGGGATCTTCCTTTAAGTGAAATACCTGTTATCAATAGATTTTTCAAGAGGGGAAAGTAAGGTTGTAACTGTTTATATGAATTGAAATGAGACAAAAATCATCACGGAATTTTAAGTTGTTACATATCAATATTTTGATAAGATGTCATTATCTGCTAACTTTGGCGTGTCAAGTTATTTTATCCGAAAAACAACCGCGAACAAAATAAATTATTTTAAATATAGAGTATTATGAGAAAATTGTTTTTAATATTAGCTGTTGTCCTCACCACGATTGGGGTAAAAGCAGATGAAGGAATGTGGCTTCTGAAAGAGCTGAACAAACAAAGTATAGCTCGAATGAAAGAGCTGGGCTTTAAATTCCCGACAGATAGTTTATATAGTGAATCGAATCCGTCACTAAAAGACGCGGTCGTTATTTTTGGCGGAGGCTGCACAGGTGTCGCTGTTTCGGGGCAAGGGCTGATTTTCACCAATCATCATTGCGGATATGGCAATATCCAAAAACTCAGTTCGGTGGAACACGATTACCTGAAAGACGGATTTGTCAGCCAGTCTTTTCAGGAAGAACTTCCGGCGGAAGGCTTAACCATCGCTTTCCTTCAAAAGACAGAAGATATCACCGCTTTTGTGACTACCACCATCTTGGCGGATGATAGCGAAGATGTACGCGATAAGAAAGTCGATTCTCTTTCACAGGTATATCTTGAACAATACAAGGGAAATAAATTCTTAAGGGCGCAGGTAATCCCTTTTTATGCCCAGAATAAATATTACGCTGTGATATACGAGGTGTTCAGAGACGTTAGGCTTGTATTCACTCCTCCTTCATCAGTCGGTAAGTTCGGCGATGAAACCGACAACTGGATGTGGCCGCGCCACACGGGAGACTTCTCCGTATTCCGTGTATATGCCAATAAAGATAATGGAGCTGCCGATTATAGCCCTGATAATGTTCCTTATACACCGAAATATTCCGTTCCCGTATCAATAAAAGGTTATAAAGAAAACGATTACGCGATGACAATCGGTTTTCCCGGTAGTACAGAACGCTATATGACTTCATGGGGCATTACCCAGATGGTGGAATCGGAACACAAACCTCGTATTGAAGTGCGCGGAGCAAAACAGGACATCTGGAAAAAAGATATGAACGCGAGTGATGCTATCCGCATCAAGTACGCTTCAAAGTACGCCGGAAGTTCAAACTATTGGAAAAACGCGATGGGTATGAACGAGGCTATAGCTAAGTTGGGCGTCATCAAAAATAAGGAACAATTAGAAACCCAATTTGCGAAATGGGCGTCATCCAAACCTGCGATTCAGGCTAAATACGGCGATGTTTTACCTATGCTGAAAGAAGGTTATTCTTCGACGATGGATGCCGCGAAAGTACAAACATACTTATCTGAAACATTCTACAATGGTATAGAAATCATACGCTTTGCAAATATAGCCGTGTATGCCGATAGAATGGGCGCCGGTAAAACAGGTGAAGAGAAAGCGACTGACTTGAAAAGACGTTTAGCTTCATACTATAAAGATTACGAACCGTCATTAGACCGCAAGGTTATGCCCGCGCTGTTAAAGATATATGCGGAAAGGGTTCCCGCCGAATACTTGCCGGCGGTTTACACGACTATTACAGATGAATTTGGCGGCGATTATGATAAGTATGCCGAATGGTTCTACAACAATACTAAATTCGCTAACCTGGATGCCGCCGCGGAATTTATAGCGAGTGGAGACGCGGAAGCGATAAACAACGATCCGGCTATCGCTATGGTTAATTCATTGGAACCATGTATAAACTTATTGCGACAGGCATTAGCTCCTTGCTATCCGGAGATTGAAAAAGGAAGCCGCTTGTTTATGACGGGATTAATGGAAATGGAACCCAATAAAGCATTCTACCCCGACGCTAATTTCACTCAACGCTTGAGCTACGGCTCTGTTGGCGGATACAAACCTGCCGACGCCGTCACTTACAATTATTATACAACTCCTCAGGGAGTGCTTGAAAAACAAATTCCGGGCGATCCCGAATTTGATGTGCAAGAGTATATCTTGGATGACCTGAAAGCCGGCGACTTCGGACAATATGCCGATAAAGACGGTACAATGCACGTGGATTTCTTGTCAAACAATGATATTACCGGTGGTAATTCCGGTAGCCCGGTATTTAACGGCAACGCGCAGTTGATAGGCTTGGCGTTCGACGGCAACTGGGAATCATTAAGTGGAGATATCCTATTTGAACCTAAGGTACAACGCTGTATTAATGTGGACATTCGCTATGTATTATATATTATAGATAAAGTAATGAAGTGTCCTCGCCTTATTCAAGAACTGAAAATCGCTAAATAAGGATAGACGCTAAAGTGTTGTATTGATATACTTTACCGGTCGAAATTAAATTAGGGTCAACGCGTTAAAATCATTGTTTTAATGGCTTGACCCTAAAAATTAAACAGTTTTTATGCAGTTTCTTAGGAAGATACGAACAAAATAATTATCTTTGCACCGCTTTTATAAGCCCGTACGTGTGATGGGAATGAGGAAGCAATCCTTATTGAGTAACACAATTTTAAAATTAAAAGATGAAAACATTTGAATTAGCAGGTGAATTAAGAAACGATTTAGGTAAAAAAGCGACAAAAGCTTTCCGTAAAGAAGAAAAAATTCCTGCTGTGATTTATGGCGGAGAAAATAAAGATGCTATCCATCTGACTGTTACAAACAGTGATGTGAGAAAGTTGATTTATACTCCCGAAATTTTCTTGGTAGATCTTACCGTAGGGAAAGATAATTATAAAGCCATACTGAAAGATGTGCAAGTACATCCTGTAACCGACGCTATCCTTCACTTGGATTTTCTTCATGTGTCTGAAAACGCGCCTATCGTTATCGATGTGCCGGTTGTCCTTGACGGGCTTGCGGATGGTGTGAAGGCAGGGGGTAAACTTTCTCTCGACTTGCGCAAACTGAAAGTAAAAGCTCTTTATAACAAGATACCTGAAAAAGTACATATTGATGTGACAAACCTTGCTCTTGGAAAATCAATCCAGATTGGCGAATTACATTATGAAGGTCTTGAATTATTAAATGCGAAAAACGCCGTTGTTTGCCGCGTTCAATTGACTCGTGCCGCAAGAGGTCTTGCTGCTAAAAACGCCTAATACAGTCGGCATCAACAGTAAAATTTAAAAGCGAACAGCTAACGGCTAAAAGCTAATGGCTAATAGCAAAAATAGAACAAATGAAATACTTGATTGCCGGTCTCGGTAATATTGGTGGCGAATACGAATATACCCGCCACAACATAGGATTCAGAGTATTGGACGCTTTAGCTAAAGCGTCCAATATTGTTTTTACCGACAAGCGTTACGGCTTTGTTTCGGAACTGAAAATAAAAGGACGGACTATTATCCTGCTGAAACCATCCACATTTATGAACCTTAGCGGAAATGCTGTCCGTTACTGGCTGAATCAGGAGAAAATCCCGATTGAGAACCTATTGGTCGTAGTGGATGATTTGGCGCTTCCATTTGGTACGTTACGCCTAAAAGGAAAAGGGAGTAATGCCGGACACAACGGATTGGGACATATCCAGTCTATTCTGAATACACAAGAATACGCCCGTCTGCGCTTTGGTATTGGCAGCGATTTCCAAAGAGGAGGGCAAATAGGATATGTGTTGGATAGCTTTTCCGACGAAGAAGAAAAAGAACTCCCTGCTAAGTTGGAGACTTGCGGTGAAATCATAAAAAGCTTTTGCCTCGCGGGAATACAAAACACGATGAATCAGTACAACAATAAATAGCTGTCAGCCTTTAATTGAAACAGTCATTAATTATTCGAAATGAAAGAGCCTAAAAAAGAAGTACGTATCGACAAATGGTTATGGGCTGTGCGCCTCTTTAAAACGCGCTCTATCGCGATAGAAGCGTGTAAAAAAGGGCGTATAACCATCAAGGGCGTTACCGCTAAGCCTTCACGGATGATAAAAGCAGGCGACATAATAGATGTCCGCCGTCCTCCTATAATTTATTCATTCGAAGTATTGAATCTTACCGAAAACAGGATGGGAGCAAAGCTCGTTCCCGAATTTATGAAAGATGTAACCTCTTCGTCCCAATTGGAAATATTAGAGCTATCGAAAATGAACGGATTTGTCGATCGCGCGCGCGGTACAGGACGCCCGACAAAAAAAGATCGCCGGGAGTTAGACCAATTCGCCGAAGACTACTCGTTCTTTGACGACTGGGACTTTGATGATGAGGGGTGAATTTGTCTGTATTCGGTTTGTGTTAAATTAATTATAATCTCTCAATTTTTCAAAGTTGCTTGGCTTTGCAAAGGAAAATGTTCCATTACCTCTGTTAGAGAAAAACTTATTTTCCCCTCTTTTTGCAAGTCTTCTACCCAGTCTTTAACTGTTTTTCCCATTTTAAATCTACATTTAAACTGCAAATATAGACATTTTTTGGGTGTTATTGCAGTTTTAATGTATATTTATCTTCAGATTCGCATTCCTTATTAAAACTGAAAATGCAATCCTTTTTTGATTACTTACTCAGTTTCAATGTTGGTTCTTAATTTATTATGATCAAAATAAGATAGCAGAAAGTTGTCTATAAAGAATCTTTAGTTATATTTTATTCTTTGACGACTGGGACTTTGATGATGAGGGGTGAGTAAGGTAGTCAGCATCAATATGTATTCCTCATTTCAACCTTCTTCATAAAAATCATAGTTGCCATAATCTTCATCGTAATTGCCATAATCTTCACAGTCTTCTAATGCTTTCGATTCTAAATAATCCATGTATTCCTGTGGGTCGCTAAAACCATCATCAATCATCATATCTGTAAATCTTTTATGCTTTTGACGTCAATCCCAGATATATAAAAAGCAAAAAATAGCTATATATAAGCATCTACAAAACAACAAGATAGCAAAAACCTATTTTTAATTTACAATTTATTATATAAAATAAGTCTATGATTCGTTTAATTGTATAGGTAAGTTTCCTTAAATTTGAAGCTAGAAAACATCTTCAATCTGAAAAGTTTAAGATTGAAAAATGAAGTTTAGTATCTTCTGTCTAATTACTTAAAGGACAATAGATTGTAAATTGAATGATGTGTAAGTGTGGAAATTCGTAAAAGAAAATAACAAATATAAAATAAAGTCATGTTACAGGAATTTACTTTAGGCGAAGGTAAAGCGATAATTAACTTCACGCTTAAATTTTGCGACACGCGGCAGAAAATATTAAGCAGTTACGGATTCAATCGGGTAGTAGAAGTATTTATCCAAAAATTGAAAAAAGAAGAAGTAATCATATACGATTATTACATCAAAGAATTTAAAACGGATGAAGCATTTCGCAAAACACTGATCGAAGCATTCAGGTTACTTACCGTTTGCAATCCTGACGAGGCGCAAAACGTTCATAACAAATATGCTATTTTCTTCAACGATAAAGATTTATTCATTGAATTGATAGAACTCCTATATAGTTTCTGGCGTCGGCTCGAACGTTATACAATTGTACATAACAGTACCATCGGAAGCGGATTGCAAAGCGTCCGCTTTATGCAGGCGAACGATTTGTTCAACGAATTGGTTATATCCATCTATCGCCGTATCGAAGAAACGATAATGGGATACCAGCACCGCGTTTACCGCCAACTTACCGCCGGAGCCAACGCGGGGTTAACCCTTAACGACATCAATTGGAATTGTCCTGTGGAATATAACGGTTTGACTTCCGTACCTTTCATCACATCGGTCATGTTCCGTCCTCCGTTCATTTCATATACGAAAAGAAATACGCGCGACGGCATTTTCCGCGAACATCAGATAAATCCTATCGAAAATATAGTACTGAACGAAGACGACTGGTTCTTATTTCCTGCCAAAGTAGGTAATATGCTTACTTTTGTATATTTTCATAAAGACTATATGGTACATGGATTCGCGCTTTCCAACTTGTTTGAATTGGCAAAAGAAAGCGAATACATAGGTAAGAAACCCGACTTGATATATGTTTTTGGGTATCCCGACGGCTACGACGAAAAACGCGCGTTCTATTATAAAGACCGGAAGAACGATATTTTTATCGGTTATGCGAATCATTGCGATGATGTTGATTATTTCGGTTACATGAAAAAAATGCTGTTGACGCTCCACAATGTAAAACAGATGGAAAAGAACCGTTTACCTATACATGGGGCGATGGTGAACATCTTGCTCAAAAACGGGACGGAAGCCAATATCGTCATCATGGGCGACAGCGGCGCGGGTAAATCCGAGAGCCTCGAAGCTTTCCGCTCCCTGAACGAAAAATATATCCGTCACATGCGTATTATATTTGATGACATGGGATACCTGAAAAAAGAAAAGAATGGAATGATAAAAGGATATGGAACAGAAACAGGAGCTTTTGTCCGCATCGACGACCTTGATCCGATGTATGCTTTCGAGCAACTCGAAAGAGGAATATATTCAAATCCGGATAAGACGAACGCAAGGATTACTATTCCGGCGGCGACATACGGCGTCATTTCGAAAGGCTACAAAGTGGACTACTTCCTTTATGCCAATAACTATACCGAATCCGAACAAAAAATAAAAATCTTCGATAACATGGATGACGCGATTAAGATATTTGAAGCCGGCGCCCGTAAGGCTAAAGGAACAACTACCGAGCAGGGTTTGGTGACGTCTTATTTCGCAAATCCTTTCGGTCCGGTGCAGGAACAGGCGTTGGCAGGCAAGTTGATAAAAGAATATTTTACCGATATGGATAAGAACGGGGTGAAAATAGGCGAAATATACACATCCCTCGCCATAGAAGGACACACCAAAGACGGACCTCAATTAGCCGCCGAAGAGTTGTTCACGATGATAAACGTATAAGAGAGAATGATGAATTAAGAATTAAGTATTAAGAAAGATTGTCTTATGTCTTATAACTTATGACTTATGACTTATAACTTATAACTCGTCTTAGAGAAACTTTTTTCCTCTTTTCGGCGTTATAAAGAAATACGAAACAGATACAATAAATAAATATAAATGAATCCTATGAATAAAATTCAACAACCTTTGATGCACGACAACATCAAATTGCTTGGCGACATGCTTGGCAAAACGATTGGCGAAGCGAAAGGGCAAAATATGCTTGATCTCATAGAAACAATCCGTAGATTATCCAAGGCGTCGCATTCGGGTGATGTCGAAGCGCATAAATCATTGGTTAAGACATTGCAAAATCTAAAGGACGAAGAATTTATACCGGTTGCCCGTTCTTTCAATCAATTCCTGAACCTGACCAATACAGCGGAACAATATAACAGTGTATCGCCTCACGCGCAAGGTGTTGAAAATCCGATAAATTTTCCCGCGATATATCAAAAATTGAAAAAAGCTGATTTTAGTGATAATGAAATTATCAAAGCAATAGAAAACATATCCATTGATTTGGTATTAACCGCGCATCCTACCGAAATAAACAGGCGGTCGCTCATTAATAACCTCAATCAGGTAAACTATTGTCTGGAACTGTTAGACCATGATGATTTGGCGGAACATCAGAAAATACAAATATTGCGCCGGCTTAAACAACTGATCGCCCAATATTGGTACACGGATGAAATTCGTCAGAACCGTCCTACGCCTAACGAAGAAGCCAAATGGGGTTATGACGCTGTGGAAAACAGCTTGTGGACAGCCGTGCCGGCATACTTGAGAGAGTTGGAAGAACAGATAAATAATACAATCCCATACCATTTTCCTATCGACGCGCGTCCTATACACTTTTCGTCATGGATGGGCGGCGACAGGGACGGCAATCCGAACGTAACGGCGAAAGTAACTCATGATGTGTTGCTTGACAGCCGGAGAAGGGCGGCGACATTATTCCTGTCGGATATAGAGGTTTTGGTAAAAGAGCTTTCAATGGCAACTTGTACCGGCGAATTTAGGGATTATATCAAAGATTACGAGGTACAAGAGCCTTATCGCGAACTGATGAAAAGGGTACGCGCGCGGCTGAGAAACACAATCGCTTATCTGGATGTCCGCATCGCGGGAAAAAATCCCGAACGGACGGATGATATACTCATTCATAACGAACAAATATGGGAACCTTTGCACGAATGTTACAAATCGCTTGTAGCCTGCAAAATGCAGAGCATAGCCGATGATAAACTGTTGGATACGATGCGCAGGGTAAAATGTTTCGGCTTGACGCTGGTACAGTTGGATGTTCGTCAGGAAAGCACGATACATACGGAAGCTATTTCGGAAATAACCCGCTATCTGGGATTAGGCGACTATGAAACATGGTCGGAGGACGAAAAGCAAGCCTTCCTTATCAAGGAGTTGAATTCTAAACGCCCGTTGGTTCCGAACAACTGGGAGCCAAGCCCTCAGACTAAGGAAGTGCTGGAAACGTGCCGGGTAATAGCCGAGACTCCGGAAGGGGTTATTCCTACCTATATCATATCAATGACGCGTACTCCTTCCGATATATTGGCTGTGTATTTGCTGTTGAAGGAAGCCGAGTGTCCTTATACTATGCCTGTTACGCCTCTGTTTGAAACATTGAACGACTTGAATAATGCCAACGGTATCATGCAGCAATTATTGAATATCAGTTGGTACAGAGGCGTTATCAAAAACAAACAAATGATAATGATCGGATATTCCGATTCG
>JAISKQ010000027.1 GCA_031260865.1 Prevotella sp. | reverse complement strand
TTTCGTTTTGGATAAAATATTCAGTAGGAAAAGGAATGATATGACATGCAACGCCATTGGTAAGCTCGGCTTCATATTGATAGGAAGGAAAGCAACCAATCCGATATATGCTAAAACCGATATGGTAAATTTATATTTGTAAATAAATTTACTAAATTGCTTTATGTATTCTTTTATTTTTGACATTGTCGCGATAATAAATTGTGTTGTGAATCACAGGCAAAGATACAATCTTTGTTGTCAACTTTAAAGTTCTATTTATATAGTCTGACTACTTATCCAAGGTCTCTTTTAAAGCTTTTACGGCATCTTTTACATTCGTGCGTTCCTTGAGCAAGGTGATGAATTTACTGCCTATAATCGCTCCGCTCGCGTTTTCCCGCGCGGCGTCAAGGGTCGCCTTGTTGGAAATTCCAAATCCTATCAGGCGAGGGTTATGCAAGTTCATTCCGTTTATCTTGCGGAAATACGCTTGCTTTTTATCATCGAAACTTTTCTGCGCGCCGGTAGTCGAAGCGGAAGAAACCATGTATATAAATCCGTCGGTATGTTCATCTATCAGGCGGACGCGTTCATCCGAAGTTTCGGGCGTAATCAGCATGATGATTTTTATATCATATCTATCGGCTATCTGCTTGTAATCAGTGATGTAGTCGTTGAACGGCAGGTCGGGAATAATCGCGCCGTCTATACCGGTTTCTTTACATTGCCTACAAAAATTTTCAAATCCATATTGCATAATCGGATTCAGGTATCCCATCATAATCAGAGGGACGGTAACATCTTCGCGGATATTTTTCAACTGGTCGAATAAGATTTTCAAGGTCATCCCATTGCGTAAAGCCAGTGTGCCGCTTTCCTGAATGGTTGGTCCGTCTGCCATCGGGTCGGAAAAAGGAATCCCTATTTCTATCAGGTCTATGCCGTTTGCCTGTAACTCTCGTATCACGTCGCAGGTATCATTCAACTGGGGAAATCCGGCTGTAAAATAGATGGAAAGTATGTTATTTCGTTTGTTTTCAAACAATTGTTTTATTCTATTCATCGTTTAGTCGCTTTATAAATTGTTTCAGTAATTCTATATCTTTTAGTCCCGGTTCTGTCTCAAACTTGCTGTTCAGGTCTATACCGTGGAATTTAGGGTGTTGTATTTCTTTTATTTTATCCGCGTCATCTATCGATATGCCCCCACTGAGGAAGAACGGTATATCCCCTTCGTAAGCGTTCAGTATATTCCAGTCGAACTTCTGACCTGAGCCTCCGTATCGGGGTGTTTTGGTATCGAAAAGGAAGTAGCCCCATAAGCCTTCATATTTTTCGGTTTGTTCAAAATCGGATGCTTCGCCTATACTGAATGCTTTGATAATGGGCATTGTTTCGTTGAGCCTTTTGCAAAATTCAGGGGATTCATTTCCATGCAGTTGAATAATATCGAGACCATACCGATTTGTTTTCTCGATGATGTAATCCAAATCAGCGTTGACGAAAACGCCTACTCGTCCTATCTTCCGGCGTAATTCCGATAAATCGGATAAATCCTGCTTTCCGGCAAACCGGGGCGATTTATCATAAAATATCATCCCCATAAAATCGATGGGGAGATTGAATAAATCCTTTATATTATCGGGATATTTCATCCCGCACACTTTTATCTTCATCCAAGTTGCTTTATAAATTCATCCAAGGCTTTACCCGGATTGCCCGTCTTCATAAAGTTCTCGCCCATGAGGAAGCCTTTATACCCCGCTTGCCGCAGGTCGATGACTGTTTGAGGCTTGGATATGCCGCTTTCCGATATTTTCACAAAATCATCGGGTATTTTGTCCGCCAAATCGAAAGATACTTGTACATCGGTAACAAAAGTACCCAGATTGCGGTTGTTTACTCCTACCACATCCACTTTCTCGTTGATATGATGAAGTTCGTGTTCGTTATGTATTTCGAGCAAAACGTCTAATCCCAGTTCCTTAGCCTTTGCGGCAAAGCGTTTAGTCTCATCAACCGTCAGCGCGGAGGCGATAAGTAATATCGCGTCGGCTCCCGCTGACGCGGCTTGGTATAATTGATATTCATCTATTACAAAATCTTTCCGCAGCAGGGGCGTTGTTGTTAAACTACGGGCTAATTTCAAGTCATTCAGGCTTCCCCCGAAAAAATCCATATCGGTAAGCACGGATATGGCGCTTGCCCCGTTTTTAGAATAGAGAGGAATAATATCCTCCACTTTCGCGTCCTTAAAAATCCAGTCGCGGGATGGAGACCGACGTTTAAATTCCGAGATAATACCCGTTTGGGAATTTTTTAATGCCTCTCGGAATGATATCGGAGAAGAAACATTCAGGATTTGTTTTTCCAGTTCGGAACGAGGATTGATATTCTTTTGTCGTTCTACTTCAATTCTCTTATTGGCTATTATTTTGTCCAAAATGTTTGTCATACATTTTTCGTTTTGTCTATTTTTTTCGGTTCATTTTCTTTAAATACTTTTATGATGGACGCCAGAGCTACGATACATATTCCGAACAAACCGATCAGGGCATAAGAATACCGCAGGTTGGTGATACTGGATATATATCCGATCAGGGGTGGTCCCATCAGGAATCCGAGGAAGCTGACGCTGGAAACGATGGTAAGCGCGATGCTTGTCGATATTTTTGTTTTCTGTCCGGCAACGCTGTATATGGTAGGAACAATACCCGCCGTACCGAAACCGATTACCATAAATGAGATAATCACCGTTATAAAGTGAGGGAAAGCAACCGCGGAGAACAGCCCCGCGGCAATGAGCGTTCCCCCTGCCTGAATGACGCGTCTCCGCCCCCATTTCTGTGTGGCTTTATCAATGATAAACCGTCCGGATGCCATTGTTACCATATAAGCGGCTAATCCTATCGGCGCTAAATGTTTTGGCGTGCCTACCACATCTATCAGATACAGTCCGCTCCAGTCTGACATCGCTCCTTCCGCCGCCATTCCGCAAAACGCGACAATACCCAGTAGGAACAGGAATTTCTCCGGTTTATTCTTTTTCTTGGCTGATATATCCGCCGGATCTTTCTTTTTCTTAAGGTCAGGCCGCAGATAACGCGTGTTTATATAGATGGTTATTAAAACAAGAAGCCCTATAATACAAAAGTGATAAATCGGTTTGAATTTTAGTGAAGCCATCAGTAACCCGATGGACGCGCCCGTCAATCCGGCAAGGCTCCAACCTCCATGAAACGACGCCATGATGGGTTTGCCATAGACGGCTTCCAGTCCTACGGCTTGTGTGTTTATGGATATATTACAGAAATTACCGAAAAATCCGAAGATGATCAGGCTTATTATCAAGGCGTATTCGGTAGAGGATACACCGATAAACAAAAGCGACAGGACATAACCAATGAGCGCCAGAGGCAGAATACGTTTACTGCCCACCTTTGAAATGAGCAAACCTGATATAGTCATTCCGCAAACTTGTCCGATGGGAATCATCAGTAAGATAGTACCCCATGCGGCATCGCCTAATCCCAATGTGTTTTTTATATCAGGAATACGGCTAGCCCAACTCGAAAAACAGATACCTGTGCAAAAATACAGGCAAAATATGGCTAACCGTATTCGTCCTTTTGATGCTATTGATGAATTAATTTTATCCAATTTTAATTTTTATGATAATGAAAACGCTATTCCGAAGATAGTTCCAAAAATCAGGGACAATATCATGAGCAGCGCGACAAATACGACCGCGCTCACCAAAGATATAACAACACTATATAGAACTTGTTTCGTCAGGTCTTTTTCTTGGCGTAACGCGTTCGCCGTCGTCAACATGCCCAATGCCCCGGTGGCGCCCAGCAAAGCCGCGCCGATTACTCCCAGACCGGATACGAATAAAATAGCCGCCAACGCGATAGAAACAAAAGGCAAAACCGATAGTGCTGTGGTCAAGCCGCTTAGCGAGGTTTCCAAATTGATTGTTTCGCCTCTGAATACAATCTGCTTTCCATTTTTCAGGTTGCTTTTCACTGTGGCTGTATTGTCGCCGCCATCAGTGGTTTCTAATTTATACTTTTGTCCGCCAAACCCCGAGCCGCTTTTTTTGACTTCGCGTCCGTTCTGATAAAACTTCTGAATCAAGGGTGTATATACGATTTTTAAGTCGCCATCAACGCCATTAAGAATAAAAGGTAATTCTGTACTCCAGTTCATAATCGTAAAGTTTAATTTGTGTGAGTAAAATATGTTATTATCACGAAAAACCGATTGTTCTTAATTATAATTAAATCAGATATATCTATGTTCCGACTTTCACATACAAATATCCGAAATATTATTTCAATATGTACCCTAATTTCTCCACTTTATTCAACCATTTTTCCCGTTGTCGGGACGTTGACGTTTTTATTACCGCCAGATAAGTAGTCCGAATGTTCCTGATGCCACAAAAAGCGCCGATATTCTTCCGTATCATTTTTCCGCCAATATCTTTTACAATCCATTTATAATACCATACAGGAGAGTCCATTGTGCTTATAATCTCGGAAGTTTTTCCTGTAAGCAGTTTTTTTGGGAATGGGGATTTTTCCTGATATTCAAACGTGAATCCGGGTAAGAATAACCGTTCGATAAATCCTTTCAGCAGGGCAGGCGGCGAAGCCCACCATGTAGGATAAATCCATACGATATGTTCCGCCCACCGCAGTTTATCCCATGCTTCCCGTAAATCCGGTTCCCACTCTGTCCGCTTGCGGTAACCATGCGTCAATATGGGGTTGAAGTCCATATCGGAAAGGATAATTTCCTTTACTTCGTTGCCGCTTTCCAAACTCCCTTTTTTGTATCTTTCGTGTAAACCGAAACAAAAACTTTCCCTATCGGGATGACCGTTGATGATTAGAACTTTCTTCATTTAAGCTTGTTTTTAAATAGAATTACCTTAGGTATTTAAATCAAGGAACGTTAAAAGTGTCCCTTTCAGGCGTCCGCTGTCAATCGTTTCGCGCGCCTGAGCGATACTGTCTTCAAACGACATAGCCGGATTAATTGTCTGAATAGCTGTGGCCGCATTGACGATAACCGCATTTTTCTGCGCTTTGGACGCGGTATTATTAATCACATTATCAAAAATTTTGGACGCGTCTTCCGGAGTAGCTCCGCCGTACAGGTCTATTTCCGCGCAACGTTCAAATCCGATTTGTTCAGGGTTATATATCTTTTCTTCAAACTTATTAATGACTTTAAAATCACCGGTAAGCGATATTTCATC
>JAISKQ010000240.1 GCA_031260865.1 Prevotella sp. | reverse complement strand
GGAATCACTTGTGTAGTGCCGCTATACATACCATTAATGCCATAACCAAGCATATAAGGGATACAAACTTCAACTTGCTGGTCTATCTTCATATCCTGAATCTTTGTGTTAAACCCGTCGATAAGTTGATTGACCCTGATTTTAGAAGGGATGCCATTCCTGTCGCCTTCCGTCGAATCAAATGTATATTTTGTACCATCCAGTCTATAATACCAGCCCTCATATCTCATGGAGATACTATCGGAAAAAATAGGCTTCCTGTCATCTGTGATTGTACCATCCACAGATTGTGTGACAAAATCATCAATAGACTTCCAGTACACGCTGCCATTTTCACTTTCCGATTTGAGTGATGTATATTCGGTATTGGAAGAAGTTTCTCTTATCTGTTTATCATTGTATGCCTTCCATTCTTCACTTACCGTGTTGTTGTCATCATCATTGATGCAAGAATTGAAAGATATTATCGCGCAAAATGCAACGACAAAAGCAACTAATTTTTTATTCATATTTTCAGTTATGGGTTAAGTCCCTGGATTTTTTTATTATCCTATTGTTTTCAATAAATTTTTCATACTTACTTTATCGGCTATAATTGCCGATAATTTATCTATCGCCACACGTTCCTGCTCCATGGTGTCACGGTAACGGATTGTGACGGTATTATCTTCTAATGATTGGTGATCGACAGTCACACAATATGGAGTGCCGATAGCATCCTGACGACGATAGCGTTTGCCGATACTGTCTTTTTCGTCATATTGGCATTTGAAGTCAAACTTCAACGTATCAATAATTTCACGAGCTTTTTCAGGCAATCCGTCTTTCTTTATCAATGGCAAAACGCCCAGTTTTATTGGAGCCAGCGCGGCAGGCAGTCGCAGTACCACACGGGTTTCGCCATCTTCCAACACTTCCTCGGCGTATGACGCGGATATAACCGACAGGAACATACGATCGACGCCGATAGATGTTTCAATAACGTATGGCGTGTATGATTTATTGAGTTCTGGATCGAAATATTGTATTTTTTTACCGGAATATTTTTCGTGACTGCTCAAGTCAAAATCAGTACGGGAGTGAATACCCTCCACTTCTTTAAATCCAAACGGCATTTCAAATTCCACATCAGTAGCCGCGTTAGCGTAATGAGCCAGTTTTTCATGATCGTGGAAACGATATTTATTATCTCCGAATCCAAGAGCCTTATGCCATTTTATGCGTGTTTCTTTCCACTTGGCGAACCATTCCAACTCTTCTCCCGGACGAACAAAGAACTGCATCTCCATTTGTTCAAATTCGCGCATACGGAAAATAAACTGGCGGGCGACAATCTCGTTGCGGAAGGCTTTCCCTATTTGGGCGATACCGAAAGGAATCTTCATGCGCCCGGTCTTTTGCACATTCAGGAAGTTTACAAAAATACCTTGAGCGGTTTCAGGACGAAGATATACTTTCATCGCGCCGTCGGCTGTCGAACCCATTTCGGTGGAGAACATCAGGTTGAACTGACGAACCTCTGTCCAGTTGCGAGTTCCGCTGATAGGGTCGACAATCTCGCAATCGATGATAATTTGGCGAAGTTCTTCCAAATTTGAATCATTCAAAGCCTTTGCAAAACGCGCGTGTACTTCATCCCGCTTAGCTTGGTTCTCCAGCACGCGCGGATTAGTTTGGCGATACATGGTTTCATCGAAACTGTCTCCGAATCTTTTGGCCGCCTTTTCTACTTCTTTATTTATCTTTTCGTCAATCTTTGCCAGATAGTCTTCGATAAGGACATCGGCGCGATAACGTTTTTTGCTGTCTTTGTTGTCAATCAAAGGGTCGTTGAACGCGTCCACATGCCCTGAAGCCTTCCATATAGTAGGGTGCATAAAGATGGCAGAGTCAATCCCCACAACGTTTTCGTGTAACAAAACCATACTGTCCCACCAGTATTTTTTGATATTGTTTTTCAGTTCTACTCCCATCTGTCCGTAATCATAGACCGCGCTTAGCCCGTCATATATCTCACTGGACTGAAAGACAAAACCATACTCTTTACAATGAGAAACTATTTTCTTAAAAACATCTTCTGACATATACCCTTTACTATTTTTTACGTTTTCTTTCAAATGCAAGCGACAGACAGTATTCAAAACCATAATCCAACGTTATAACGCTCAATAGCGGTTATACCGGAATAAGCAATAAATAGGTCTGTTACCTTAAGTTGCACAAAGTAAACATTTTTTTTTGATATAAAACAGATTGCCCTTTGACGAAATCGAAGGATTTTATACTCTATATAAAAAAACTTATCTTCGCTGTCGCTAAAAAACGATATGTACTCAATGAAATATTTGTATTTGTCCTTGTTATTTATCATCTCTTTATCGGCTGTGGCGCAGTCGGTTGACAAAGAAGTGCAAGGCGCTGTGTATGACGCCAAAACAAAAGAACCTCTCCCTTATGTGACGGTACGGTTGCTTACCCAAACCGATAGCATTTATGTAAAAGGCGCGGCGACAGACGAAAACGGCAAATTCAGATTGTCCGTCGATACCGGAAAATACATCATGGAGGCGTCTTTTATAGGATATAAGACATTTTTACAGAACTTTAATATTTCACCCAAAGAACCGACTTTTTCATTCGGAAATATTAACCTCGAAAAAGACGCCATCTTGCTAAAAGAGGCTGTCGTTGAGGCTCAGACGCCTGATATTGTGGTAAAAGGCGACACAATCGAATATAACGCGTCTTCGTATAGCTCGCAGGAGAGCGATATGCTGCAAGATATGATTAAAAATATTCCGGGAGTAGAAGTGGATGAGAACGGAAATATCACGGCAAACGGCAAATCCGTTAAAAAGATATTAGTGGACGGAAAAGAATTCTTCGGGAATGATATTCCGATGGCGTTGGCGAACCTGCCTGCCAATATGATTAAAAAACTGCAATTATATAAAGAAGAATCGGAGACCGCCAAAGTTACCGGATTTAAAGATATAGATCCGGATCAGGTGCTCAACTTGGTGGTGAAAGAAGAACTGAAGCAAAGCATATTCGGCGATGTAAAAGCGGGGTATGGGAGCAATGATAAATATGCCGACAGAGCCTCGGTTAATTACATGCGCGACAATAATCAGATGTCTTTTATCGGGAACATGAATAATGTGGATGATGACGGTTATTCAATAGGAATGGATAATGGCATTGACAAGAATAAGAATGTTGGGGTCAACGCTTATATACAGTCGTCGGAAAAATTCAAAATCGGTGGAAGCGGCAGGTATTCGAACAATGAAAACCTGCTGGAAACCAAAACCAATACCCAGACTTTTCTTTCGACAGGCGACCGTTATTCCAAGCAAGACGCCTCGTCGAGAAACAGACGGGAGAATTATAACTTGGGGTTGAACCTCCAATGGAAACCCGATACTTTGACCATGATTTACGCGCGGTCGTATATCAACTTCAACAACACGGTAAACAATCAATCATCTTCCAATATTTCGTATGTAGCCGAAAAAGACACGACTTCGGGGCAATCGACAGGCCGATCGACCGGCGATGGATATAATTTGAATAATTACTTTACTATCGGCAGGACATTGAATGACAAAGGGAGAACCATCAGTTTCTCATTCAATAATTCGACGCGGAGAGACAATAGCAAGGGGACAAATTATTCATATACGACTTATACCGAAGGGACAGCGGATAAAATTATTGACCAGCACAGCAAAACGGAGAATAAGACAAATAGCTACAACCTGTCCATGTCTTATGTGGAACCAATAGGAAAAGATCGCCGATTGCAGTTGTCGTATTCGTATGGATTGAATAATTCGGAACGCAGACGCGATGTACGCAAAAAGGATGACAGAGGCGAATATACGATTATTGACAGCGCTTACGCCCGAAATACAAATAATCAGTATATCAATCAGAATATCAGCATCAACTTTCAGACAACAAAAGAAAAGTATAATTATACCATCGGATTCAGTATAGATCCGTCTTATTCGCGCAGCAAAATCAGTATCGGCGATTCTATTATCGAAAACCTTAAACAGCATGTCGTTAATTTCTCTCCGAACCTCAATTTCTCTTATCAGCCCAATGAACGGACGAGTCTCGATTTAAACTATTCGGGCTCAACCGGTCAACCGGGTATTACCCAATTGTCGGTGGATACGGTGATTGTGAACGCCTTGTATAAATACTACGGAAACCCAAACCTGAAACCGAGTTATAGCAACAATTTCAATGTGTATTATATGAAATCCGATTATGAAACCGGTCGGTACTTGATGTTTACCGGCGGATTTAATTATACATTCAATAACATTGTGGATTATACAACAATAGACGAACAAGGAAATAGCATAAATACATACCGCAACCTGAGTGGAAATATGGGAGCGAACCTCAACCTCATGTTTAATACTCCATTGCGGAATAAGAAGTTTACGATTGACAACAGCACCTATACAAATTATTACAAAAATATAGGCTATACAAACGGTGAAAAGGCGATAACTCACAATGTTGTGGTAGGTGAAACGGCTTCCCTTAAATTCAAAGTTGATAAGTTTGAAACCCGTTTGCAACTGGGCGCCTCTTATAATATGGCACGAAATAACCTGTCTGAATCACAAGACAGAAATACATCAAATTATAACATCCAACACACTTTGCTCTGGAAATTACCCTTGGACTTTTCGATTCAAAATGATTTGAATATGACTTATTACGGGGGATACGGAGATGACTTTAAGAAACGTGAAATCCTTTGGAACGCTTCCGTTTCCAAGTTATTCCTGAAAAAGAAAGGTACGTTGAAACTGCAATTCTTTGATATACTGAACGACCGGAATAATATATCGCGCGTTGTGAGCGGCAACTATATGTCGGATTCTCGTTCCAATAGCGTCAATCAATATTTTATGCTGAGTTGTTCCTACAAGTTCAATATTATCAATAACAAAGGGAAAAAGAATCTGGATGAAGGCGAAGATACTTATGAAGAAGAGTATTAGCTGTCCAAAGTTACGACCCTGCTTCCGTCTTCCAAAACCTTGATGTCAACGTTCACCGTGTCATTTGGCAACAAGCTCTCAACCTTCTCCGGCCATTCAATGAAACAAAGGCTTCCGCTATAAAAATAGTCCTCATATCCAAAGTCAAAAGCCTCTTCTATTTTGTTCATACGGTAAAAATCGAAGTGGTAGATTAATTCTCCGCTGTCGGAACGATATTCGTTCACAATAGCAAATGTGGGGCTGTTGATTGTGTCCGAAACGCCAAGGTTTTCACAAATAGCCTTTATGAAAGTCGTTTTCCCCGCTCCCATTTCCCCGTGGAAAGCGAAAACGGTATTATCCCCCATCGCCTCGATAAAGGCAATGGCGGCTTCGTCAATCTTATCTAATGATTCTATTTTTATATTCATATTGATTTTGTTTTGATGCAAAGATATACTTTCTAAATTTAATTATTTTCACTTTCCCGTCAATGTAATAAAAGGAACTATCATTTCTTCCATAGAGATGCCGCCATGCTGAAATGTATCGGTATAATAAGATACATAATAATTATAGTTATTGGGATACGCAAAGAAGTCGTCCCCTGCTGCGAAGATATATTTTGTGCTGAGATAAGGGGCAGGTAAGCCGATTTTATCGGGAGAATGGACATCATATACTTTCTTGCGGTCATACTCCAGATTGCGTCCGACCTTATAGCGTATATTTGAATTGACGGTTTTATCCCCGATTACTTTCAACGCGTTTTTCACGCGCGCGGTTCCATGGTCTGTTGTCAGGATAATCTTGTAACCCATGTCCTTTGCTTTATGCAAAATATCCATCGTACTGGAATGCTTGAACCACGAACGGGTGAGGGAGCGGTAAGCGGCTTCGTCGGACGCCAACTCGCGTATCATCTTCGATTCGGTACGCGCGTGAGACAGCATATCCACAAAGTTGATGACAACGACATTGAGCTGTTTATTACTCAGGGTGTTCATGTTCTGCACCAGTTTTTCGCCAAAAGAAGATGACAACAACTTGTTATAAGAGAAAGAATACTTTTTACGGAAGCGGTCGATCTGTGTTTGGAGCAATGCTTCTTCATTCATATTTTTACTTTCCTCCTCGTCTTCTTCCACCCATAAATCGGGATACATTTTTGCTATCATGGATGGCATTAATCCGGAGAAAACGGCGTTTCTGGCATATTGCGTGGCTGTAGGCAATATGCTGAAATATTCATCTTCCGATATTGAGAACTCGTTTGACAACAGATCTTTAACATCCCACCATTGGTCTAAACGGAAGTTATCAATAAGGATAAAAAATATCTTTTCATCATTGTCTAAAAGCGGAAACACTTTCTTGTGAAAAAGGTCGGGGCTGATTAAAGGTCTGGTATCTATATTTTGTATCCACGATTCATAATTCTTTTTCACAAACTTGCAATAAGCGTCGTTCGCCTCGTTCTTCTGTGTTTTGAGCAAATCGAGAAGGGGGCTGGCGGACGCCGTAAGTTCAATCTCCCAATAAACGAGTTTCTTATAGATATTCACCCAATCGGTATAGGTTAAAGAATCATTTATAAGGGCGCTTATTTTGCCAAAATCCTCCCGATAGCTCTCCAGCACCACTTCCGAAACGATGTCGTCTTTATGCAGGTTTTTCTTGATGGAAAGGAGGATTTGGTTCGGATTGACAGGTTTAATCAAATAATCGGCTATCTTCTTGCCGATGGCATGTGTCATAATACCTTCATCTTCATTCTTTGTAATCATAACGACCGGAATACCGGGATTGATTTCTTTAATCAATCCTAACGCGTCCAATCCGGACAATCCGGGCATGTTTTCATCGAGGAAAACAATATCGAATACTTCTCCCCGAATGCTGTCGATAGCATCTTGTCCGCTATTCACAGGCGTAACGTCGTATCCCTTTTCTTCCAGAAAGAGGATATGTGAACGCAACATGTCTATCTCATCATCCGCCCAAAGTATCCGTTTTTTTTTCATGTAATGGTGTTTATTAAGTAAATACTGTCATTTACCTAAGCACAAATCTAAGAAAAATATATGTAGTTTACACCCTTACTTTTGAATATATGATTTAATGGCTTCGACATATTCTTCAAAAGCCGTTATTCCCTCCGGCGTAATCCGGCAGATGGTACAAGGTCTCTTGTTGCGGAACGTCTTTGTCACCTCAATGTATCCGGCTTTACTTAATTTTTCAAAGAAGGAAAGCGGGTAGATTTTGAAAAGATAAAAACGGCAAAGATATTCTTCATAAAAAAAGCATTATATTTGTAAGATATAATAACTAATGTTTTTTAGAATACTCAGATAAAGTACATTCCAACCCACTATATGGCAAAAAAGGCAGTCCGAAAAAAGAAAGTTCAAAATCAAGGTTTTTCATTTATAGAATTTATAAAGAAAGAGCGTACCCTGTTTTTATTGGGAGTATGCCTCGCGTTCACAGGAGCGTATATTTTACTGGGAGACGTGTCGTTCTTCTTTACAGGCGCGGATGATCAGAATAAAGTGACGAATATATCTTTCTTCAAACTCATCGTCAGTAAACAGAATATTAGTAACTGGACAGGCGTGCTTGGCGCTTTTGTCGCCGAAAAATCCATCAATGGCTGGTTTGGTGTTTTCTCGCTGCTTATCCCCTCGTTTTTTATATTAACGGGACTAAAGTTGATGCATGTACTGAAAATATCGATACTGCGTTCATTTCTGCTTATGGCTTATGCTATTATATGGGGATCTATCGCTTGCGCGTTTGTGTCCCGTTTAGTCCAAGATCACAGTGGTATCTGTTGGGGCGGCGCGCATGGCATAGTGGTAGAGCGGTTTCTGCAATCCGCTTTGGGTACTCCCGGACTTCTGATGATTCTCATTCTGTTGTTAATTATTTTTCTGGTTATCACAAAGAAAGCTTCGATGGAGTTTTTCAGAGGATTATTTAAGAATCCTTTAACAAGTAATTCCCCGACAAAAGAAGAAGATGATGATGAAGATGAAGAAGTACTTGAACCTGAAACAGAAAAGAAAAAATGGTATCACTTCTTGAAAGAATGGTATCACTTCTTGATTCAGAAAAAAGAAGACACGGAGTCGGAAGAAGTTGATGAAGAAGCCCTAATATCTGAATCTCAATTTGTTAAGAAACCGGTTAAACAGAAAGAGCCGCCTACGCTGCGAGTAGATGAAGATTTTGAAATTGTCGTTCCTGAAGATGAGGTATTTATACCGACAACAAATACAAATCCTGCCCCGAAACCAACACCTGCCCCTGTTAATTCAGACCCGGAAGCATTGGCGGATATTTTGCCTGAAGGAGGGGAGGGTATGGAAGATTATGACCCGACCAAAGATCTTTCCAACTTCCATTTTCCTTCCACCGAACTGTTGAAAATATATGACACGACGGGAAGAGGCGTGGATATGGTGGAACAAAACGCGAATAAGAGCAAAATCATTACGACTCTACAAAATTACGGCATTGAAATCACATCGATAAAAGCGACCGTCGGCCCTACTATCACCTTATACGAAATAGTGCCGAAAGCAGGGGTGCGTATTTCAAAAATCCGCAATCTGGAAGACGATATCGCCTTGAGTTTGTCGGCTTTGGGAATCCGTATTATCGCGCCTATGCCGGGCAAAGGAACTATCGGTATAGAAGTGCCGAACAAAGACCCGCAAATTGTGTCGATGCAGTCGGTGATTGTTTCCCGCAAATTTCAGGAATGTGCGTATGATTTGCCCGTGGCGTTAGGAAAAACAATCACAAATGAAATTTTCATGTTCGACCTGTGCAAGATGCCTCACTTATTGGTAGCGGGAGCGACAGGGCAAGGTAAGTCCGTGGGACTGAATGCTATAATCACATCGTTGCTGTACAAAAAGCACCCCGCCGAAATGAAGATGGTGCTGGTTGACCCTAAAATGGTGGAATTTAATATCTATTCCCGCATCGAAAAACATTATTTGGCAAAACTGCCCGATGCCGAAAAAGCGATTATAACAGATGTGTCGAAGGTTACCCAGACATTAAATTCCTTGACAAAAGAAATGGACGACCGTTACGAACTGTTGATGAACGCGGGAGTGCGTAACATAAAAGAATATAACGAAAAGTTCAGAAAACGCCGCCTGAATCCGTTGAAGGGACATCGATTCCTGCCTTACCTCGTTATTATTATAGACGAGTTTGGCGACTTGATAATGACCGCCGGAAAAGAGATAGAAATGCCGATCGCCCGCATCGCCCAAAAGGCTCGTGCCGTGGGTATGCACATGGTGATAGCCACGCAACGCCCTACGACAAATATCATTACGGGAACAATAAAAGCCAACTTCCCCGCCCGTATGGCATTCCGTGTGACGTCGCAAATAGACTCCCGCACCATTCTGGATATGTCAGGCGCCAACCAGTTGATTGGACGCGGCGACATGTTGTTTTCGCAGGGGAGCGACCTGGTACGCATACAGTGCGCCTTTGTGGATACGCCCGAAGTGGAAGGAATCGCGCAATATATCGGGAGCCAGCAGGGATATGCCAATGCCTTTGAACTGCCGGAATATGTAGGCGAAGGCGGTGACGACAAGGCTGGAAATACCGACCTGAACGATCTTGATCCGCTGTTTGACGAAGCGGCAAGGTTGATTGTCGTGCATCAACAAGGTTCAACGTCGTTGATACAACGGAAGTTCTCTATCGGTTACAATCGGGCGGGACGCTTGATGGATCAGTT
>JAISKQ010000261.1 GCA_031260865.1 Prevotella sp. | reverse complement strand
ATGGTCGAAAATCCGATTTCAGGAACCCTTGAGCCTTTCGACTTTGCTCACCTGAATAGTCATTTACCGGAATTGCAGCGTTTCAAATTTCACGTCGATCATCTTGTCTTTGATCCGGTGATAGACTCCTCTGAAATTACGCCCGAGCATTGGAAAAAAATGGTTCATATCATAGAGGATAACTATGATAAATACGATGGCTTTGTTATTTTGCATGGAACTGACACCATGGCTTATACCGCATCCGCGCTTAGCTTTATGTTGGAGAACCTGCATAAGCCTGTTGTGCTTACAGGCGCTCAGTTGCCCATTGGTAAATTAAGAACCGACGCGAAGGAAAACCTGATTACGGCTTTGGAGATTGCGGCGGATAAAAACAGCTTAGGCAATCCGATCGTACCGGAGGTTTGTATCTTTTTCCAGAATGATTTGCTGCGTGGAAACAGGGCGACTAAGGTAAACGCGGATAATTTCAATGCTTTCAAATCTTATAATTACCCGAATTTGGGAAAATCGGGAATACAAATAATATACGACCGCAAAGCAATCCATCAGCCTGATTATGAGAGAAAGACTGTTTTCCATTATCGGTTGGATAACAGGATTGCTTCATTGAAGCTTTTTCCGGGTATCGATAAACAAACAGTAGAAGCCATTCTTTCGTTGAAGAATATACGGGCTGTTATTCTGGAAACATACGGATCGGGAAACGCGCCTTTGTCGCCTTGGTTCCTCGATTTAATACACGAAACAGTAAAGAAGGGCGTTATTATCGTCAATATATCCCAGTGCGAAATAGGTCTTGTGAATATGCACCGTTATGAGACCGGCAGGGAACTGTTGAGAGCCGGTGTGATTAGCGGCTTTGACTCTACCTTTGAAGCCGCCTTAGCGAAGTTGATGTTCCTGATAGGACATAGATATGGCAAAGAGGATGTGAAAATAAGGATGAGAGTTTCGTTGATTGGTGAAATATCGCGTATAGAGGGTAGAAATGAAACGTTATAAAGGCCTGCTATTAATGGCGGAAAAGTCCATTCCTGCTTTTGTCGCGTACCATAAGAAGAATCGAAGGCGCTTATTAAAGATGGATACTGTTGTCCATGAATTGCATGAGGAGTTTTCCGGAAAGATTGATTGCCTGTCTTGTGCAAACTGCTGCCGAACGCTGGGACCCGCGATATACGACAAAGATATAGAACGCATGGCAAAGGCTTTGCGGATAAAGCCGTCGGAGGTGGTCTCCTCCTATTTGAAGATTGATGAAGACGGCGATTATGTATTCAAAACGATGCCTTGCCCGTTTCTTATGCCCGATAATTATTGCTCCATATACGAGGCTCGTCCCAAAGCTTGTCGGGAATATCCGCATACCGACCGGAAGAATTTCGAGCAGATATACAAGCTGACAGTTAAGAATGTGACTACATGTCCGATAGCATACGAAGTGCTTTCAGGCTTGATGAAAAAGTAATTGTGGCTTAGCTTTCTTGTTTACGCTGATTTTTAGACCTATATATAAAAATAAGTTCTTATTTTTACAGAATAATACGTCATCCCTTGAATCAAAACCTGATGATTATGAGAAAAATACCTTTTATCCTTTCACTTTTTCTATGTGCCGGCATTCATTTGATTGCTCAAAATAATGTTCCTGATTGGGAAAATCCTGAAATATTCGCGGTGAATAAAGAAGAGACAAGAGCGACTTCTTTGCCTTATCCATCCGAAAATCTGGCTATTAACGACGACTTTTCGGCTTCACCGTATTATCAGTCCCTCAAAGGGAAATGGAAATTCTTTTGGGTTCCTAAAGTAGGCGAAATTCCCAATGGGTTTTATAATGAAAGCTACGACGTAAGCAAATGGGCGGAGATGCCTGTGCCCGGGAACTGGGAATTTAATGGTTACGGAATACCAATGTATGTGAATATAGGATTTGGATTCAAGAAGGATCCGCCTCATATCGACAGGGACGATTCGCCTTCGGGCGCTTACCGCCACGAATTTAGCATCCCGGCGGAATGGGATGGCAGAAAGGTGTTTCTCCATTTCGAAGGGGGAACCAATTCGATGTATGTATGGGTTAACGGGCAAAAAGTAGGCTATACGCAGAATGCTAAAAGCCCTGCGGAATTTGACATAACCCAATATATACGGCAAGGAAAAAATACATTGGCGTGCGAGGTGCACAAGTTCAGTGACGGGTCGTACCTCGAAGATCAGGATATGTGGCGTTTGGGTGGAATCAACCGCAATGTCTATCTATACAGCGTCGCGCAAACGAGAATACAGGACTTCTTCGCGCGTCCCGATTTGGACGCCAACTACAATAACGGCTTATTCAGTGTAGATGTGAAATTGAAGAATTACACAAGTAAGGCCGCGCTTAGTACATTAGAGGTTGCCATTATTGATAAATCGGGGAAAAAGGTATTCAATAAATCGGTTAAAGTAACTATCCCGGCGAATAATATAACCAACGCGCCTTTGTCCGGAAATATACCGTCGCCCCTGAAATGGACTGCCGAAACGCCTAACCTTTATACCATGCTGATAACATTGAAAGACACGGGCGGTAATATTGTAGAAGCGACTTCGCACAAAATAGGATTCCGTAAGGTGGAAATAAAGGACGGACAAGTATTTGTCAATGGTAAAAAGATATATATCAAGGGCGTAAACCTACATGAGTTCAACTCAAATACAGGGCAGGTGGTCACACGTGCCGAAATGACGCGAAACCTGCGATTGATGAAGGAATTGAACATAAATGCCGTGCGTACATCCCATTATCCGCAACAACCGCTCTGGTACAAGTTGTGCGATGAGTATGGTATCTATCTGGTGGATGAAGCCAACATGGAATCTCATGGGCTGGGTTACGGTCCGGATAATGTGTCTAACCTTCCCGAATGGCATGGCGCCCACATGGACAGGGTGATTCGCTTGGTAGAGCGCGACAAGAACCATGCTTCGGTTATCTTCTGGTCACTTGGCAACGAGGCAAGCAATGGAAAAGCGTTCTTCGATATGTACGACTGGGTAAAAGCGCGCGACAACAGCCGTCCTGTCCAGTACGAGCAGGCATACCGGAGAGATCGCAACACGGATATTATTTGTCCGATGTACCCGTCGTGGGAATCGATGAAGCTTGATGCCGCCAAAGACTTGGGTCGCCCTTTTATTATGTGCGAATACGCTCACGCTATGGGGAATAGCATGGGGAATCTTCAGGAATACTGGGATTTGATGCGCTCAAGCAGAAACATGCAGGGTGGCTTTATTTGGGAATGGTACAATCACGGCTATCCCGCGAAAGATGAGCAAGGGCGTCCTTATTGGGCATACGGCGGCGATCTCAAAGGTTACAATAAGATGAACGACGGCAATTTCTGTATGGATGGCGTCATAAGCCCCGACCAGAACTATATTCCTCATACTTATATCGTGAAGAAAGTATATCAGAATATATTGTTCGAAGCTAAAAATCCGGCTGAAGGCATCATTACGGTTATCAATGACTTCAAGTTCAAAGACCTGACAAAAGACAATTATACCTATAAATGGGTATTGCTCCGAAACGGTGAAAGTGCGGCCGAAGGCTCATTCAACGCCGTTGTCCCCGCCGATACGCGTAAGGATGTGAAACTCGACTTACCGGCTGTTAATCCACAACCCGGCGAAGAATATTACTTGCAGGTATTTGCTTACAGCAAGGGCGAAGCGCCGTTTATTCCGGCGGGTTTCGAGGCGGCTAAAGAAGAGTTCGCCTTCGGTTCAAACAATTACTTTGCGTCTCAGCCGGATGCCCGGGGTTCATTGAGTATCAATAAGGATAACGATAGGATTACCGTAAAGGCAGGCTCTTTGGCTTACGAATTTTCGGCTAAAGACGGACGAAGCCTTATAAACATGGCTAAAGACGGGCGTAGGGTATTTAATGAACTGCTTCAATTGAACTTCTGGCGTGCTCCTACCGATAACGATTTCGGCGAAGGGGCGCAATATAATCTGCGGTTATGGAACGGCGCGGGCGTCAACCCTATTTATAGATACAAAGGGTCGCGAGAAAATAACGGAAGCATCGTTGTTAATTATGAGGCTAAACTACGTGGAATAGACGCCAAAGTAGATGTGTCCTACACCGTGAACAAGGATGGAAGCCTTACGGTAGAAGCCTGTTATAAAGCCCTTTCGGATGAATTGCCCGAAATGATGCGTTTCGGAATGATAATGAGCCTACCTGAAGCATACAACACGTTTACATGGTATGGGCGCGGACCTCGCGAAAACTATGTTGACCGCAACCACGACACGTTCATGGGTATATGGACAGGCAAAGTGCAAGACCAAGCTTTCCCTTATTTCCGCCCGCAGGAAACAGGTAATAAGACCGATGTACGTTGGTTCACGCTAACAGACCAAGATGGCAAAGGCATCCGCGTTTCGGGAGCGCAGCCCCTATCGGTGAGCGCGACGAACAACACTCCCGAAGACCTTGATCCGGGTACGACCAAAAAGCAGCAACACCCGTCGGATATTGTACCTCGTCACGAAACCGTGTTATGCGTGGATTTATTTCAACGCGGGGTGGCTGGACTTAATTCATGGGGAGCAAAACCCCTGAACGAGTATCGTTATATGGAAAAAGAATATAAATATCGCTATACTATTATGATGATTGAAAAATCGGATTTATCTTTGTGATTCAAATTTTAAATAATAAAATAATGAAAAATTTAGTAGAAAACTTAAACCAACTATTCTCAGACTTCGCTAAAGACGCGGCTTTACAAGTAGAAAACGGCAATAAAGCAGCCGGAACACGCGCCAGAAAGACCTCTTTAGCTATTGAAAAAGCATTGAAAGAATTCCGCAAAATATCAGTAGAAGAGTCTAAGAAATAAGGTAAGTCCTAAAAGAAACAATCGAATCGGGAGTCTAAAAAGGCGCCCGATTTGTGTTTTAGTACGAAGCTCCCTCAGTCCCCCGGAGGGCAGAACGAACAGCTATCGTTCCAAAAAAGGTGACAAAAGTAACAGTTTTTTTATTGTTATTGTTTACTGTTTTTTATCTCATTGTCTCGTAACTTGTAACTATTTCAATATTTCAGTATTTCAAAGACCTCTTTTCGGTGAGCAGTCAACAGCGAAAAGTCAACGATTAATTACAAAAAAGGTGACAAAAGTAACAGTTTTCGGGTAACACCGCTTTGCGCCATTCTTCTTTTTCTTGTAACCTTGCAAACTCAAAATTTTCTTCTTATTACTTTCAACTC
>JAISKQ010000226.1 GCA_031260865.1 Prevotella sp. | reverse complement strand
GGGTTTGGACCTAGTGGAGAAGGTTATTTACGACTAACGGCTTTCGGTACTTTAGAAAATACGAACGAAGCTGTAAGCCGGCTCAAAAAGATGGCTATTTGATAAACTTATATAAACTCAATAAAAGCAAATTTATGACAAAGTTACGTTTTAAAGCAGTAGCATTAGCCTCGCAACGAAAACCGGTGGAGGTAAAGAAACCGACAAGTAAAACATCTGAGTATTACGGAGAAAAGGTGTTTAACCGTAAAGCGATGGCCAAGTATCTTTCAAAAGAAACTTTTAAAGCTTTGAATGATGCTATTGATAAAGGACAATCAGTAAATCGTAATTTGGCTGAACATGTAGCGGCCGGAATGCGTATGTGGGCTTTGGAAAATGGTGTGACACATTATACTCACTGGTTTCATCCATTGACTGACGGTACTGCCGAAAAACATGATGCTTTTGTCGAACACGATGGACAGGGAGGAATGATTGAGGAGTTTGAAGGCAAACTTCTTGCTCAGCAAGAGCCTGATGCGTCCAGCTTCCCTTCAGGAGGTCTTCGCAATACATTCGAAGCTCGAGGTTATTCGGCTTGGGATCCGTCTTCTCCGGCATTCATCGTAGGAGATACCTTGTGTATCCCGACTATCTTTATTTCTTATACGGGTGAAGCCCTCGACTATAAGACTCCGTTGTTGAAAGCACTCGCAGCGGTAAATAAAGCAGCGATCGAAGTTGTCCATTTTTTCAATCCGGAAGTGAAAAAAATAATCTCAAATCTTGGTTGGGAACAAGAATATTTTCTTGTGGACGAAGATTTGTTTATGGCTCGTCCCGATTTGGCTTTGACAGGAAGAACATTGATGAGCCACGAAAGCTCTAAAAACCAACAGTTGGAAGATCATTATTTCGGCGCGATACCCGAACGGGTTCAGAAGTTTATGGAAGAACTTGAATACGAGGCTTATGCATTGGGTATTCCTGTGAAAACACGCCATAATGAGGTAGCGCCTAATCAGTTTGAGTTAGCCCCTATCTACGAAGAATGTAATTTGGCTGTAGATCATAACCTGTTGATTATGTCGGTTATGGATAAAGTAGCCCGTAAACATTCTTTCCGTCTTTTGTTGCACGAAAAACCATTCAAAGGCATTAACGGTTCGGGTAAGCATAATAACTGGTCGTTAACGACGGATACCGGAATCAACTTACTGTCTCCGGGAAAAGATAAAGTTGAAAACCTTCGCTTTATCACATTCATTGTGAATATTTTGGCGGCGGTATATAAAAACAACGGATTGCTGAAAGCTTCCATCTCGTCTCCTACAAACGCTCATCGCCTTGGCGCTAACGAAGCTCCTCCGGCTATTATCTCCGTATTCTTGGGAACACAGGTCAGCGATATTCTCGATAAGTTTGAGAAGAGTTCGGTAAAAGACGCGATTGTAGTCGATAGTAAGAAGCAGATTAGCTTAGGGGTAGGTCAGATTCCTGAAATTCTTTTGGATAATACCGATCGTAACCGTACTTCTCCGTTTGCATTTACAGGGAATCGTTTTGAATTCCGTGCTGTCGGTTCATCCGCGAACTGTGCTTCTGCCATGACGGCTTTAAATGCTGCTGTCGCTGAACAGTTAGAGACATTTAAAGAAGAAGTGGACAACCTTATCAAAGGGAATAAAACAAAAGAAGAGGCGGTGTATGAAGTATTGAAGAAGTACATCAAGGAGTCTCGTGCAATCCGCTTCAATGGTAATGGTTATAGCGAAGAATGGAAAGCTGAAGCAAAGAAACGGAAATTGGATTGTGAAACAAGCGTTCCTGTTATCTATGATAGCTATACGTCAAAACAAAGTATCAAGACATTCTCCGGTATTTTGTCCGAAGTGGAACTTCATGCCCGCAACGAAGTGAAATGGGAGATTTATACCAAGAAGATACAGATTGAGTCGCGTGTGTTAGGTGATCTGGCTTTGAACCATATTATTCCGGTGGCTATTTCGTATCAGTCTATTCTGTTGACTAATATCTCTAAATTGAAAGAGGTTTCGGACGACTACAAGGCGCTTGGAGCAGAGCAAATTCGTTTGATAGAAAAAATATCCACGCATGTGAACGCCGTGAATGCCAAGGTGCACGAAATGATTGACACGCGTAAGGCTGCCAACAATATTGAAAGCGAACGCGAAAAGGCTATTGCTTATCATGATAAAGTAGCTCCTTTTTTGGATGAGATACGTCATCATATCGATAAACTTGAATTAATAGTGGATAATGAAATGTGGCCGTTGGCTAAATACAGAGAATTGTTGTTCATCCGATAATTTAAACCTTAGAAAGGAATCCCGATTTCTGATTGGGTCGGGATTCCTTTTTCATTTATAACAATAATGTCCTGTTATTTTATAGCTGAACAGGCAATCTTGCAATACCTGTCCTTGTCCTATATTATGAACAATCAAAGGACGTTTTTTATCGGCGGACATCCGATCCGTGACAATTCCCACATGTGTGATTCCCTTACCTAAATCCCATGTGACAATATCCCCCGGTTTATAATCGTCTCCATTATCCGATACTTTTTTTACTGTGCCAAAGCGGGTAAAGAACATCACCTGATTAGGCACTCGCCTGTGGTCTATATTTTTATCGGTGGTTTTCATGCCCCACTTCTTTGGATATGTATTAAAGTTAGTGCGCATATCTTCATGTATCTTCTTCTGCAAGTCGATACCCAGTTTGCGATATGCCCTGATTATCACATCCGTACATACGCCCTTGTCTGCCGGTACATCTCCATTCGGATAGGATAGGGTATAGTAGCGGGGATCGTAAGTTACTCTATCTTTGGTCAGTTCTATGGCAGCATTGGATAACCTTTTGTAGAAATCCGTTTCTTGCGCTGACATAGCGGCGGATATTAATATGAACAAAAATAGAGCTATGGCTTTTCTCATGTGTTTGATTATATATTACTGTCTATCAATATCTTTCAGGAATGATTGAACCGTCTCAATCCATTTTTCCTTGTCGTTTTTCAAATAGTTATGTTTCTTTGTCATTTAATTATAGAAGGCGGTTTAATCAGAATTATTATTTTTATTAAGTAATTTATAATCAGTATATTTTAGATCCTATTTGCTATAAAAAACGGGGGAGAAATATGGTCTGTTTTCCCATTTCCCGTT
>JAISKQ010000155.1 GCA_031260865.1 Prevotella sp. | reverse complement strand
CAATAGGGTAATGTCGGCTAAATTAACCTATTACGTCAAGCTATTCTGATATGCCGCGTATATACAAACTATCGAGGGCAGGACTAAAATTGCTATATAAGATACGTCACCACAAAGGGCATGGCATCCATTCCCCTTTTGTATTTAATTTGGTGACCAAAGTTATCGAGGAAAAAATGCCCTATCATATTTATGAAGATATAGCCGTCCTGATAGACCCTTATCGGTTTCTATACTTGAAAAAATATAACTTGCTCTCATTCCGTCTTGTAAACTATTTTGAGGCTTCCCGTATTTTGGAAATCGGAACCGGTTATGGAGTCAACGCGCTATGCCTCACCGCTCCATCCGGTAATATTACTTGTACGTGTGTAGAAGCCGCAAATAAGAAATATACCATAGCCGAAAGGTTATTTGAAAACTGGAACAGGAACATCGTACTATACAAAGGCGGGGAATTGCCTCTTTTGAAAGAAAAGCAAGACTGTATATTTATAGATTTAAATAACTATAACTCCTTATCCTTAGATGTTTGCGACTATTTGTCCGATATTTCCCACGAAAAAACCTTTATTATTGTAAAAGGTATTAGAACAAATAGACGCAATCAAGCGTTATGGAGAAATATAATGAATATGGAATCCCGTACCGTGGTATTGGATCTGTTCAATATAGGTATCCTGTTTTTCGATAAAACACTGTACCGATGGAATTATCAAATAAGCTTTTAATATTAAGACCAATGAAGAAAAGCACTGTATATACTAAGACCGGAGACAAAGGAACGACCTCGCTTGTTGGAGGTAAGCGGGTAGAGAAATCCCATATCAGGCTCGATGCGTATGGCACGACGGACGAGTTGAACTCTTTCGTTGGATTCCTGATGGCAGAGATTGATGATGAACACGATTTGGAGATATTGTCTTTCATTCAGCACAAATTATTCACTGTGGGGTCTTATCTGGCGACCGAGACAGAAGCCATTCCGCCCAAAGCCGCCAGCATTATCACAGACAAAGACGTCTCTATCCTTGAGTATGAAATGGATAAAATGGATAGTGAATTGCCGCGATTGCACCAATTTGTATTACCGGGAGGCAGTGAGTCCGCGTCAAGGGCACATATTTGCCGCACGGTCTGCCGCCGAGCCGAACGTTGCATACATAAAGTCAGCAATGAATATCCTATTGATAATCTTATTATTGCGTTCATAAACAGGCTTTCTGACTACTTTTTCCTACTCGCGAGAAAGGAGTGTAATAAAAAAGGGAAAGAAATATTTTGGAATCAAGCTATGATATAAGAAATAAAGTTATATTTTTGCGGAAAATATAGACAAACAAACTGATATACAAATAAACAAAATATTATGTATTGGACTTTAGAATTAGCGTCAAAACTGGAAGATGCTCCATGGCCTGCAACAAAAGAAGAGTTGATTGACTACGCCCAACGTTCGGGCGCTCCTCTTGAAGTAATAGAAAACTTACAGGAAATAGAGGACGAGGAAGAGATTTTCGATACAATCGAAGACATCTGGCCTGACTATCCGAGTAAAGAGGACTTCTTCTTCAACGAGGACGAATATTAACTCCTACAATTAGTAAAAGGCTTTAATAAAAGCATTTATATAAGGAGATTGGGGTAATGGATAATTACTCTAATCTCTTTTTCTTATGCTTTTCCATACAGATATCCTCCTTTATTGCGTTCAAAAGCCCTTCACAAGCATCTTCCAACAAATCAAGCACCAACTCAAACCCGTCCGCGCCCGAATAGTACGGGTCGGGAACATGGTCATGCCCGTAACGTTGAGAGAACTCGACCATACGATGCACCTTCTTTTGAGACTCCACATCAGGAGCAAGGCGTATAATATCCCTAAGATTATTGTCATCCATAGCCAGGATAATATCGAAGTAGTCAAAGTCTTCTTCTACAAACATGCGGGAATAGGAATCAAACTCATAGCCCCTGCGAGCGCCATGCTGCCGCATACGGGAGTCCGGCAGTTCTCCGGTATGATACCCGGCTGTACCCGCGGAATCTACTTTGATTATATCACTCAGCCCCTGGTCTTCTACCAGCTTCCTGAAGATACCCTCCGCCGCGGGAGAACGGCATATATTCCCCAAGCAGACAAAGAGCGCTCTATATTTTTTCATTATTCTATTCTTTTGTATTTATAGGCATAAAGGTAAGGCGTTTATCCCTGATTTCATTAGCCGCCATACTCCTCCCAACCTTAGATATAATATTCTGCCATATCCACCAATCCGGCACGCATCGCATATTTGGTAGCCTCATGCACATTGTTGACGTCCAGCTTGCGGAAGATGTTCTTACGATGGGTTATAACGGTATGAAAACTAAGATTGCGAATAGCGGCTATCTCCTTTGTTGTCCGTCCTATGGCTATTTCTTTAAGAATTTCTTTCTCCGTTAAAGTCAGTAGATGGTCTAACGTGTCAATTACAGGCTTTTGCGACTGCAGCAACAGATTCGTTACCCTGCCGCAGATGAATCGTTCTCCCTTGAAGGCATGCGTCAATCCCATGCTTATTTCGTCTAACTCACACGTTTTTAAAACAATGCTATAAGCATTACTATTCAATGTCAGGCGATGCAGAAAATCATAACTTAATTCATCGGAAAACAATAACCATCGAACCTGATAAAAGCGGTAGCCTACATTTAGCAATTCATCCACTCCGGCAAAATCCGACAAGGTATAGTCCAAAATTACAACAGCTTCGGGATAAACAGCCAACAGTTTCACCAATTCGGATTTAGTATTGGCGTATGAAATGGAAGACACTTGTTTTGTCTCTCTCACAAGTGCCTCCATGCCTATGCGTGTTATATCTTGTTTGTCAACTATTATTATATCTTTTTGATTCATTTGCCTGTTTTAGAAAGCAAATATAGCTATTTTTGATAGAAAAACTTAGAAAAGAACAACATTTGATAATCAATCGAATTATTCCAGTACTCATTGGTATGCGCGCCCGGTCTGCTAACGTAATCATGCGGAATATTCCGGTACAGCATTTCCTTATGCAGTTCTTCATTCACCTGATAGAAAAAGTCATCCTTTCCGCAATCAAATATGATAGCTAATGTCCCCGGTTCTATTCTATCCAATTGAGTTATAACGGTATGCTTATTCCATATTTCAGTATTATCTTTATACGCGCCCAACCTCTTTTTCATATCCCAGTTGTTTGGAAAAGGGCGAATATCCACTCCTCCGCTCATCGAACCGCACGCGCCGAAAACATCGGGATGATTAATTCCTAACCACAAACCGCCGTGACCGCCCATACTAAGACCTGTCACCGCCCGTCCTTTAGGGGAAGCGACAGTATTGTAATTCTTATCAATATAACTTACCAATTCCGAACTTACATAAGTCTCAAACTGGAATGAAGGGTCAACAGGGCTATCCCAATACCAGCTATTCTGTCCATCGGGGCAAACGACTATCATCTTCCATTTTGTCGCTTCCTGCGGTAAGCTCTTCTTGACCGATTTTACCCATGTGTCATAACGCGCGCCATATCCATGTAATAGATAGAGTACCGGATATTTCGTCTCTTTCGACTTATCATATCCGTCAGGAAGTATAACCACATTCTTAATACTACGGTTCATCTTTGGACTGAAAACCTCGATTGTATCTACTTCCTGAGCTTGTGCAGAAGTGAATGTAAATACTATGAACAGAAAAAAAACGCTTAGCTTTTTCATATGATAATAATTTTGATTTTAGTTGCCATATGGAACTCGCATGATTTTTATTATCATGGACTTTGGTGATTTGACAAAAATCATGCTTCGTTTCATATTATACTCTGATTTTAAATTTAAGACACATAAAGATAATACTTTTCAGCGAACAGTAAAGCCTTTAGCCTTTAGCAATGCGAAGCGACAAAAGCGAATAGCTGATTTTAAAAAAAAAGTAACAAACGTAACACTTTTCGGGTAACAGTAGTAAGTAGTTTACTAAAGTTCAAATTTACTAGAGTTCTAAAAAGGTGACAAAAGTAACAGTTTTTCTATCTGCTTTCTCTGTCTCTTTTTTAGTCTATTCTCTCATTGCCTTGTAACTCGTAACTTGTAACTTTTTTTCGTTTACCAGCTTGTTAGAACTCTTGTAAACTAGTACACTTGTACACTCAAAACTTAAAAAGGTGACAAAAGTAACAGTTTCAGTCAGCATCGCTTTGCAGCATTCCTCATTCTTTCTCGTAACTATTTCAATATATCAAAGACCTTTTCAATCATCGCTTTGCGTCTCGAATGGTTTATTATAAAAAAAAGTAACAAACGTAACAAAAGTAACAGTTTTCAGAAGTCCTTTCTTTCAGACAGCGTTGGTTCTTTATTTCAGTCACCGTAAGCCGCGCTTCGCTTGCATACGGTTATGAAGATGTTGCCCTTCGGGCAAGATTTCAGTCTTCAATGAGTAACTAACAACTATTAGTTAATGAATTACCAGCTAATTTGTATAAAAAGGTGACAAAAGTAATAGTAGTAAGTAGTTTACTAGAGTTCAAGTTTACAAGTTTACTAACTTGCTGGAACTCTTGTGAACTCATTACTTACTACTCATAACTCAAAAAGGTGACAAAAGTAACACTTTTCAGGTAACACTGCTTCGCGCCAATTTTCTTTATTCATAATTCATGACTTGAAAAGTCTTATTTTCATAACCGTAGGTCACAACGAAGTGACGACCTGCGGTTAATAACAATCCCTCAATATGTTGCCTGAAAAGCAATACTTTATGTATAAGTCCTGTCTTTCAAACAGCGTTTGTTCTTTTCTTGTCGGCGATTTTTACCGCGCGCAATCACAGATTGCTTGCCTTCCTTTTGCCCAAAGCCGCAAAAGGAAGCAAAAACGCTTTAACGCCCACTTCATAGGACGACCCGCCACGGGCTTAAAGGCTAAACGAAAAAACTCGCTCTATACTTTGCTAAACACGAATCGGCGGAAAAGCTCAAACACGTTTTCGTTTTACGCCTTTTTCGCCCTGCGGGTGCCCCGTCCATGAAGTAAACGGCGTTGGCTGACGCACGACAAGACCTCGACGACGCGTTAAATTGACCAATGGGCTCTTAAAACTTAAAAGGTGACAAAAGTAACAGTTTCTAGGTAACACCGCTTTGCTGCATTTTTTTCTGCTTCCTTTAGGCTGATTGACCGTAGAGCTATTTCCCAGAGGGTGCTTGCTCTCTTTAGAGAGCTTATCTGTATAGGCAGTACGCTCAGCGTACTGTAAAAGGGTATCAACATCCTCTATCCCTTGCCTGCATCGCAGGCAAACTTGTTCTTCTAAAAAGGTTTGCTCTCTAATGAGAGCAGAGGTTAGGGGCTGAGCGTTTTTGTACAGTACGCTGAGCGTACTGCCTAAGTAGGTGTGCTCTCTAATGAGAGCCTCTTTAGTCAATACTGCCATCCGAAACTCCTCTTCCCCAAGTGATTGATGGACTTTTGTTCTAAAAAGGTGACAAAAGTAACAGTTTCAGTCAGCATCGCTTTGTGTCATTCTTCTTGTAAACTTGCAAGCTAGTAAAATAGAACTCTTGTAACTCTATACTTATTACTTACAACTCAAAACTTCCAACTCATATATTAGATAATTTTGTAAAAAAGAAATGACGGTTTTTATCCGTATATTGAAATAAATTCATGTTATAAAAGGTTAAATATTTTATTGGTATATAATCTCGTCTTCGGGAAAAGTGTAAGCATTGCATATACTATATTGAGTGAAAAAGTCCCGCAGGGATGAGATTTTTGCCTCGCCCCCGCCGGCACTTCATCCACCACATCCGGCGACCCGAAACTCCTTACCATCCGCGCAAAAAGTGTAAACCAAATAGTTGACTGCAAACATATAAACACTTTCAATAAACCGTAAGTGGTAAACCATGGCGAAAACTGATTATTCATTTCTTTTCGTGGCTGTTTTCTATTAGATAATTTTTATAGAAAAAGATTAATAGGAACTTATATAAAAAAGAAACATCAAAATTCTTATTATCTTTGATTTACGAAAGGTACATATAAAAATGGATTTTAAATTAATTTCAAATTACAGTCCCACCGGAGATCAGCCGGAAGCGATCGCCGCATTGACCGGAGGGATTTTACAACATATTCCTTCACAGACGCTATTGGGCGTAACCGGTTCGGGAAAGACTTTTACAGTAGCCAATGTCATTCAGCAGGTTGAGAAACCCACTTTGGTGCTGAGCCATAATAAGACTTTGGCGGCACAATTGTACAGTGAGTTCAAATCGTTTTTTCCTGATAACGCGGTAGAATATTTTGTCTCATATTATGACTATTATCAGCCGGAGGCTTATATTCCTACTACAAATACGTATATCGAAAAGGATTTATCAATCAATGATGAGATCGAAAAACTGCGACTGGCCACAACTACTTCCCTTTTATCAGGTCGTCGCGACGTTATTGTGGTTTCTTCCGTATCCTGCCTGTATGGTATGGGAAATCCGGAAGACTTTGAAAATTCGACTATTAGCTTGCATGTCGGGCAAAATATAGTACGCGATGTTTTTCTACGTTCTTTGGTTAGCGCTCTATATTCTCGCAACGAAGTTGATCCCAAAGCGGGGAATTTCAGGGTAAAGGGAGATACAGTGGATGTATTCCTTGCTTATGGCGACCCGATTGTCCGCGTTGTCTTTTGGGGAAATGAAATAGAAAGCATCGAATGCCTTGATCCGCTGAGCGGTGTGAGGATAGATCGGTATGACGATTTTCGTATCTATCCGGCAAATCTCTTTGTGACCACGAAAGACCGCATGGATAGAGCGATTACAGAGATTCAGATTGATTTAGGGCGTCAGGTTGACTTTTTTCAGTCGATAGGGAAACCATTGGAAGCCAAAAGGCTTTATGAACGTGTTACTTACGACTTGGAAATGATTCGCGAAGTGGGGTATTGTTCCGGTATTGAGAACTATTCGCGATACTTTGACAATCGTAAGCCCGGAACGCGTCCTTTCTGTCTTCTTGACTTTTTCCCCGATGACTTTTTGATGGTCATAGACGAGAGCCATGTGACTATCCCTCAGATACGTGCGATGTATGGAGGAGACCATTCCCGAAAGGAAAATCTGGTGGAATACGGATTCCGCTTGCCTGCCGCTTTGGATAACAGACCCTTGAAGTTTGAAGAATTTGAATCTTTAGTTCCCCAAACAATATATGTGAGCGCTACTCCTGCCGATTATGAATTAATTAAGTCGGAAGGTGTTGTGGTAGAACAATTGGTGCGCCCAACCGGATTGTTAGATCCTCCGATTGATGTCCGTCCGAGTTTGAATCAGATAGACGACCTGATGGAAGAGATTCAGGTATGTGTCGAACATAACGAGCGTACCCTCGTGACCACTCTGACTAAACGGATGGCTGAGGAACTGACTACCTATCTGTCTCATAACGGTATAAAGTGCAGTTACATCCACTCGGATGTTGAAACGCTCGACCGTGTTCAGATAATGGACGACTTGCGGGCAGGGACGTTCGACGTGTTGGTAGGCGTTAATCTCCTGCGTGAGGGGCTTGATTTACCCGAAGTCTCGCTTGTCGCTATATTGGACGCGGACAAGGAAGGCTTTTTGCGTTCGCATCGTTCGTTGACGCAAACCGTAGG
>JAISKQ010000083.1 GCA_031260865.1 Prevotella sp. | reverse complement strand
GTAAAAAATAAACCGATCAGTATATATATCTTATTTTTCATGTTTTTCGCTTTTAGAGGATACTAAAATTTGATATTGATTCCTGTATTGAAACCACGCAGCATCGGATAACTCCTGAAATCGATAACTTCGGGGTCAACCAAACTGCAAGCAGCTTGCGTCCATAGATTTTGTCCGCTTACAAATATCTTGACTTTCACTCCGCCCAGATAATTTCTTGAGAATGAATCGGGTAATGTGTAAGCTACATTCAGGTTTTTCAACCGGATATAATTACCCGACCTTAACCAAAATGAATTGCTTAATTCGTTTGGATTGTTGTTGTAAGCCGGACTGGTTGAAAGCCTTGGAAAGAGAGCTGTCGCCGCCGTTTCGGGAGTCCAACGATTCAACACATGTTCATAAGCCTGACTATAATTATTGCCTGATCCATAAAATCCGGACGCAAATTCATAACCTGCATCGGGTAGATAAATTTCCCGATTGTATACTCCTTGGAACAAGGCGGAAAGTTCAAATCCTTTGTACTCAAATCCCAGATTTAATCCGAAATAAACGATTGGCTTGTTACCGCCTATCAATGTCTGGTCAAAAGTATCAATAACGCCATCTCCATTCATATCCTTATATTTCAAGTCGCCGGGAACAATATTAAAGCCCGAGATAACAGGGCTGTTGGCGATTTCTTCCCGTGTTTGGAAAAATCCTTCGGCTACAAGCCCGTATCTGGATCCAACCGGATTGCCGGTTCTGCGCATATATTCTTCAGGCACATTTTGTTCGTCCATGAATAATATCTTCGACTGATTGACACTCAAGTTACCTGTCACGTAATAATTGAAATCCCCTACATTATTCTGGGTGGTTATCGACAGGTCTATACCTTTGAATAAATTTTTCCCCACATTTTCAGCCGGGTAAGCCAAACCTATAAGTTCTATACTTTTACCTCTGATCATCAGCAAATCGTAATATTTGTCGCGATAAAAATCCGCTGTGATATTCAGATGGTTATTGAACAAATCAACGTCGAATCCGATATTGAACTTATTGGCTTTTTCCCATGAGACATTCGGGTTCGACAGGCTGTTATCCGTTTCGATAAGCCCCAAAGCCGCTGTATTATACCATGAAGTGTAATCCGATCCTTGCGGATAAGAATAGTCGGCTACAGGATTAATGCCACTTTCGTATTGTTGCCTCCATGTATAGTAATTGCTACTGCTTATGCTGTTGCCGGTTCTACCAAATACGGCGCGTAGTTTGAGCTTGTTCAACCAATCAGTTTGCGAAAGGAATGTTTCTTTGCTAATATCCCAACCCAGACCAAAGGCATAGAATGTACCCCATCTGTTGCCCGGCGCGTACCGGTTCAAGTAACTCCTTGATACGGCGGCTTGGGCGAAATATTTCTTCTGATAGTCGTATTTAGCTTCCGCGTTGATGTTTATAGGTCTTTCCGGTAACTGATAGTTATCCAAAACTTCCTTTATGTCGGCAAACACGTTGCCTTCTATTGTATGCGATAGGTTTATCACCTTTTTATAATCCAATGCAACCTGTCCGTACATGTATTGATAGTTGGACACGCCACGGAATTTATTTTCCTGTGTATTGGTTGATCCGAATCGTTCATAATCGCCTCCCGAACCATCGCTATACGGCGTATATACATAAACAGGTTCTTGTTTGCTGCGCATCAAAGCGCTACGGCTTTGAGAAGCGATGCTTCCCATCACGCGGGCTGACAAACCTTCTGTTAACCATGACATGTCGTGGTCGATGACGATATTTCCCCATCCGTCGCGAGCCAAATCTTCGATGTAGCCGGAATTAACAGCTTTCGCCATTAAATTATACGTATAGTTCCTTGTTCCGCCATAAGATCCATTCGGGTTGTAAATAGGATATACTCCGTTGGGAACCGTATATATATCGCTCAATATACTACTCAATCCGGCTCCCGGTTGTTTACCTTGTTCGATACGGCCTATGATGGTCGCTCCCATTTTCAGGTTAGGTAAAACATTCACGTTTATTTTGGAAGTAATCAGATAACGATCATATTTCAGATTGGTATCGTAATTGTTCCGTGAATCTTCGTTAAGCAACCCGTTTTCGGTAAAATAACCCAAGTTGACGAAGTACTGGGCTGTCTTGCCTCCCCCTGTGGCATTCAGGTTATAAGACTGAATGGTAGAGTTCTTCTTTAATATTTCGTCGTACCAATTTACGTTCGGATATGCCAAAGTGTTGCTGCCGTTACGGAACGCTTCAACTTCAGCGGCTGTGTAAATACCCTTTTTTCCATCGTTTGACAATGCTTCGTTCAGCATGTACGCCCATTGATAAGACGGAAGCGGCGTAAGCTTTTTAATAGGTTCCTGAATGCCGTATTTTCCGGTAAAAGATACTTGGAAACCGCTTTCAACAGGTTTTTTTGTTGTTATATATAACACGCCGCGCGAGCTTCTTCCACCCAAAAGCATACCGGATAAGGCGTCTTTTTGTATCGAAACGGATTCGATACTTTCCACATCCAGATTAAACATTTCGCTTTGAAATCCATCCACAATCACTACCGGAGATGAAGCTCCCCGCATCGTGAAATTATATTGGGTATTATCATTATAGCCTACCTTTGACACGTCCGCCAAAGTGCCTATGAATGAGTCTTCTATTACATTTATGGAGGTATAGCTATTCCGAACCCCTCTATATTGTGAAATATTCAACCCTGATACTCGACCTACCACAGCGCCTAATATATTACCCGTCAATGATGTGGATAGTTGTTCCGAATAAACGGTCGATGCCGCGCCCAGATAGCTTTCTTTGTCGATTGTCTTTCCATAAGGGACGTCTAATGTATCCGGATCTTTAAGTTTTTTGTCTTTCAGATTGACGGTAAACACGTTATTTTTCAGTTTTTTAGGAACCGTAATCTCTTTTACCCAAAAATCAGGGTGCTTGAGAATGAGCGTAACGCCAACATTCGCGTCAATTTTGAAACCTCCGGTTTCATCACTGGTTGCCTTAGAATCGCTGTATTTGACAGATATTTCCACGTTCGATATAGGTCTCTTGTATTGGTCAACAACCAACCCTGAAAGACCGGATGTGTCAACTTCCGTAATGTTCTGAGCAAAAGCAGTCCCATATCCTGATAACAACCATATAATCATAAGCAAGAAGCAACTCTTACTGATTCTTTTATATATTGAATTGTAATACATAAATTCGATTTTAATTTTTATAAAAATTCATAACGTTATATCATTTACAAACAAAGTTGTATATAAACGGGTTGATTGGCCTTCCCGGAACGAGTATAGCAGGATTCGGATCGCCACTCGGCGTAAGCTTGTTTTGTTCATCATAATCGCTGACATACTTGGAACCATCCGCATTCGTGAAATAATACCGAATGGAAGTAATCGTTTCGTTGGCAGGGACATTAAATAATGCTTCAGACCAAAATGTAAGGCTGTATATTGCTCCCCACTCGGATTCTTTCTTCATTCTTGTCTTTTCCGAAATTTCATTTATCGTATAAATATTACCTTCGACTGTATAGGCTGTGGCATTCAGATAAATATTGCTTTCGTCCATCAAAGCGTTGGTATAGTAATCGCCAATGTATTTGAATGTTATAATATCATTCTGCGTAGCCTGTCCGGGTGTCGCCAAACTGAAGTGATAGTCGCAGAAGTCGATAACATCGCCTTCTCCGTCTGTTACTTCAAAACAGTCGCCCCACATTACTTTCCATCGGTCTCCGTCGGTACTTAAACCATCACCGTCATAATTGGCGAAAAATCCTATTTTTGCCCTTAGGTTGTCCGGTCCTGTTTTCACCCTGATTCTTACTTTTACAAACAAAGTGAACGCGTTGCCGCCATTATAGATTGGCCATTGATCGTCAGCTATAAAAGTAAACCATTGCGTATCATCCAATACGTTCGGATTTTGTCCTCCGAAATTGTTGAGGAGCGCTTCGTTCCATGACAGTCCGGGTTTGTTTTTAGGAGATGTTCCTTCGGGAATCAACGACAATTTCCGTTGTGTACCCAAGTCTTCATTATTTTCCCATGTTACTATCGCGTCTTTAGCATCCGTCCATGTTTTGGGAACATTGAAAGCAATGATCAACTTATGTATTTCATCTTGATTTGACGCGCACTTTATATACATGATGAAATCGGCGTAGTCGCCGGCTTGAACAGAACTTGTTGTATAAATTATAGGAGAGTCGTTCGTTTGATATTCATCCTTGAATATTTCCCCATGATTCTCATACCAAGCTATACCACAAGCAACTAACAATAGCATAACTAATACCATAGCCGGTATCATCTTGTATATTAGACGTTTATTTAATTTGCGTTTCATCATAATATATTTTAATTGTTAGACACTCTTTCTAAAATATATGAATAAATATTCGTGTGGCAACCCGGTGAAAAGGATAGGGTTATCTGTCGTTCACCTCTCACTACCGAATAATCGAAAGCAGATACATAAGAATTTGCATTTCCACCTTCTTTGAAGATCAACTGTGTAGGATACTGAATATCATTTGTTTCCCATGTTCCGTTCTGACGAACCAAGAAAGGAATGTAATTTTCGATAGTATAGGATTTATCCCCGTTGAAAGTAATCTTGAAAGATTTAAAATCCATCGTTTTGGTAATATCCAATCCATTTCTTGTAGCCTTGCTGATAAACCAAGAACCATCAAGCTCTTTGACAGGTTCTTCGATTACATAATCGTTGGAATCTTTAAATTTATCACAAGAAAAGAAGATACATGCCATAATAAAAAGCATGGGTATCATTTTTATAAATCTTTTCATAATAACTATTTATAGAGTTAGAGAATGTTTTATAGATTATAATTAGGGTTCTGTATCAAATTCGGCGATTTGATTGTTTCCCTGTATGGTATAGGCCAGAAATACATTGCTTTTCTGAAAACCCGTTGGCGCACATCAAACCGTGTGTACGATTTTGTGCCATCGGTTTTCAGCTTCACTTCCATACCTGTCATCATTTTGTTGTCGGTTTCTTCAGCGATTTTCCAACGCCTTACGTCCCAAAACCGAAGCCCTTCAATCGCGAACTCAATGCGTCTTTCGTTTCTGATGGCCGCGCGCATTTCCGCGCGGGACATGTTCGGTTTCAATCCGTACAGCCCGTCACCTCCGGCATCTATTCCGCCGCGCGCCCTGATTTCTTTCAATACGGTATAAGTATCTTCGCTTGCCGGTACTATTTCCGATTCGCTGCCGTTGGCTATTCTATATTCGTTCATTGCTTCGGCATAGTCCATATATATTTCGGCAAAACGCATCACAGGGGTTTCCTGAGGACCGCTGTGAACACTATTAGCAGCCAAATATCGATTGACCATCTTATTGATATAATAACCGGTAGGAGTTCCCTGATGTACGGCGTCTTTGCCGGGAGATGTACCATCCGGATTGAGATAAATAGTCACCGGTTCCCACGAACTATTTCCAATCATTAATACGGTTTGGTCGTGGACAACAGTGTTATAGAATCGCGGATCGCGGTCTTTATACGGATCATTAGGATCGTAGCCCGAACCGGCTTCAGTGATCGCCTTTCCGTTTTTCATCGGAAACGCGTCAACCAAGTTTTGATATATAAATCCGTAACTCGATCCACGGGATGGCGGTTGGAACCAACTTTCCCTTGCCCGGTCTTTCTGACTGCGGTCTTCTAATATGGCTTCGCAAAGAGATTGAGGTCTGTACACAGCATCGGATGCCATAAACAAGGCATAGAAACCATGTCCCGGATCGGATACATTGTTATCTTTCGGATTTATATGCAATACATATAATTGGTATGCCCCCATGGCTATAACATTATACGCGGCGTCCATAGCTTCTTTCCATCGCTCTTTGTTATATTCGGGATATCCGATAAGTTCGGCGGGGCAATTTGTTCCTGCCACGATGTCGCTGTTTCCATTGAACAACGGACTTGCCGCGTATAGTTTCATACGAGCGATTAAAGCCCTGCAAGCGCCCGCTCCTGCCCGGCCGTATAGCGAACCGGATGGTCTTACGCTTAGGCTCGTCGCGGCTGTTTCACATTCCTGAATAATATATTTTAGGCAGTCGTCGTATGTGTCGCGCGTATCTTTTATCGGATCGCCATCGGCATAAACGACATCCTCGATAAGAGGGACTCCGCCGTAATGTCTTACCAAAATATGGTAATACCAAGCGCGCAAGAAACGGGCTTCCGCTTTAAGGCGCGTCTTTCTGCTCGCGATAAGAGGAGCGGATTCAATTCCTTTAAAGAAGATATTTACTCTACGAATGTTTTCGTAAGGTATTCTCCAAGCATCATCGGATATAATCACAGGATTAACTGTCCCCGATGCAAACTGCAAATCGACTGTTCCCTGTGAGGATATTTTAATTTCGGCTTCGTCACATGCTGTGTGAAGCCCGCCTTGACCAAAACGATTGCCTCGCGTATCAAATCCTACCTGCCTGTAAATTTCGTTCAAAAAACCTTCCGTTAGCGCACTGTCCGAAAAGACCTTATTGTAATCCAGGTCTGTTGTCACAGTTTCATCAAGAAAGCTGGTGTCTTTACAGGAAAAGCCTCCCCACACAACCATTACCATCAATAATGAATAGAAAATGTTCTTCATACAAATAAAGTATTAGTTTTTTTAATAATTAGTTACGCATAAATAATAAGTTTTTATACTCAACCCTCTTATCTGACCATAAGCCCTGATTGAGAGTAGATTCCTTTTCCGTTTAAAGTTTCAAAATGTCCAAATGTTTCATCGTTTTTTCTAAGTTTAATTTATATACCCCATTCTTTGTTCGGTTTATCGCCCATGAATAATTCTAATGTAGCTCCGTCCGCGATAGAAGAAAAATCAACATAACAATTTTTATATTCTTTTCCGTTCAGCAGAGCCTTTTGTATATATATATTTTGAGGCGAATTATTATGTGCTATTATGACGAATTTACCTCCTTTAAAATATTTCGCGTCTAAACTGAATTCTATCCTGTCGAATACAGGACTTGTTATTTCGTAACGCGTATCTCCGGGACATACCGGATGTATTCCTGCGGAAGCAAGGACATACCACGCCGACATTTGCCCCACGTCTTCATTTCCTACCAGACCTTCCACCTTGTTGGCATAAGCCTTATCACAAATATGGCGCGTCCACTTTTGTGTCTGCCAAGGTTGACTTAGACGATTGAACAAGAAAGGAATATGGTGAACAGGCTCGTTGGCGTGATTATAATAACTGTTCCACAAGAAGTTTTCCGGTGTTTTTTCAAAAAGTTCAGTCAAATCGGCGACAGCCTTATCTCTTCCTCCCATCAGTTCGACCATACCCGGTACGTCGTGAGGCACAAACCATCCCTGTTGGTAAGGATTGGACTCTATACAGCCATACCCTTCTTTTAATCGCGCGTTATCTCTCCATTCCACCCAAGAACCATCTGTTTTGCGGGGACGAAACCAGCCTTTTTCGTTATCAAAAATATTCCTGTATGCCTGACCTTTTTCGAGGAACGCCTTTTCATCTTCACTTTTGCCTAACTTAGCGGATAACCGCGATATACACCAGTCGGTATAAGCATATTCGAGCGTATGTGATATGCTGAACGGCTGCGCGGTGTAGCCGAGTTTATCATTACCAAATTTTTTTGACGTATTCAGCGCGTATCGATACGCTTTCTCCATATCATAGTTGCGAATTCCTTTCACATAAGCATCCGCCAAGACCGATATAGCCGGATTACCCAACATACAACCCGAGTATGAATTTACAATCTCCCATCGCTCGAAATATTCACGTCCGCTTTGTTCGGCAAGGGAAATCAACGAGTTTAGCAGATCATTCACTAATACCGGATTGATAATCGTCTGCAAAGGAAATTGGCTGCGAAACACATCCCATCCGCTGAATATCGTCCGTTTTGTAAATGTAGTATCGCTGTATATCTGCTCATTCGCCCCCTTGTAACGTCCGTCCACGTCTGTGTATACGCGGGGGTCTATCATTGTGTGATAAAGAGCGGTATAAAAAATCGTCTTTTGGGTTTCATCACCTCCGGTTATTTTTATCCGGCTCAGCTCTGTGTTCCATTTTTCTTTGGCTTCGTTATACACCTGGTCAAATTCTTTGTTTGCTATTTCCGTTTCAAAATTATTCTTAGCGCCATCCATATCCACAAAAGAGATTCCTACTTTCAATGTGACTTCTTCGCCTTTCTTCGTTTCAAATTCGGTAAAGAAGCCAAGATGTTTTCCTTCCAATTCTTTTTTATCCTTAACGATAGGGGCTTCCGAAACCCTTGTCAGATAAGGGATACTAATCACTTCTTTTTCCTTACGTTTCCAGCCATCGGGTATATCCGCGCTCCAGAACCCGTAATTATTCAAAGGTTTGCTGAATCGCGCGTAGAAAAACACAATGTAATCGGCTTTACCTTCACCATTGCCCCATCCACCGCCTTCGGGAGTACATTTCATCCATCCTTGTATCGTATTATCATCGACCACTTTTATATATTGATAGGTGGATGTTCCGCCTACTCTCCGTGCTAAATCAATTTGTATCCGAGACCGATGGTGCTCGGGGAAAGTAAATTTCAGTATCCCGCTATGAGGCGCGACGGTGGCTTCCGCCTTAATATTGTAATCCGTCAACTCAACCGAATAATATCCGGCTTTAGCCGTTTCTGATTCTTTGTTGTACACTGAACGATAACCACTTATGCTTCCATTCTCTTTGCCTGCTATTATTTTCAACTCTCCGGTCGTGGGCATCACCAAAAAATTACCGAAATCGCCATTCCACCCCACTCCACTCATTTGGGTAAACGCGAAACCTTCTATCGTTTTGTGTTCATCGCTGTAGCCGGGAGCATTATCGCCTCCGGTTATCGTATTGGGGCTGACCTGAACCATTCCGTATGGCGTTGTCGCTCCGGGGAAAGTCTTACCTAAACCGTGATATACGCCTGCCGCCCCTGTACTTGTGCTGGCTCCGATAAACGGATTCACATAATCGGAAAGAGCATAATCCTGAGATTTGACATTAGATGTGCAACCCGTTATCATCAGGGATAAACTCGCGGCAAAAATCAGTATCGTTTTATACATATCAATATTTTTTATCAACTGTTTATTCAGTGATGTTTTTTTACCAATAATGTTTTAATTCCAAAATGAGGAATTGACAAGGATATACTATTTTTGTCAATTGTTTTTTTCGCGATTGTATTTCCCCTTAAATCCACCTCTTCAACTTCCGACACAGGAAATCCAAATGTCAGCTTTTGAACGGAACTATTCCCTTCGGTATTATACAATCTGATAATCAGACCATCCTTATCAACCTTAAACGCGGATACTTCATAGCCGGAATTACCGGTATCGAAATATGATTTGTCAACGGAAGCCGTTTTTTTATGAAATGATGTTACTAAAGGCTCATTCCACTTGTTGCTTTCACTTGAAATCCGGGCTTGTTCCCATTTGTTGGTGTGAGGTATGATTGCATATTTCATTTTCAATGGCTCTGTTATCTTATAATCCATTCCCCACAATCCGACGCCCGAATATTGAACCGTTAAACTCAACGGAAAATTCTCTCCGAAAGAATAAGACGTCGTATGATCCGACAAAAGGGTGAATCCATACTTTTCATTTTTGTCGACAAGGTCAACCCAATTAAGGATGATGTTGTGCTTAATACTATCCCATGTGCCGAAGAAGGTGTTTTCAAGCTTACTTTCGCACACGTCGAAAGGAGCGTTTTTATATAGTTTAGCCGAAGATAAACTAAGCGGAAACATAATGTTTAGTTTATATCGGTCATCGGTATAAGCCCTTCTATTATCGCGCCAATTTTTATTCTGCTTATATTCTCCTATGCCCACATTTTGTTTCCAGTTTACGGTTAGGTCAAAGTCAATACGTTTTTGTCCGGCGACTAATGTAATAATCCGGGTATATGGATGTGAAGCTATTTCTCCTTCCAATTTCACAACGGTTCTAAAGCTATTTTCTTCCAAAACTGATATTTTAGCGGGAGAATCGGCAGTAGAGTAAAATTTTTCATCTTCATAAAAATACCCTCTCAGTTCGCCAAAGCTGTAACTATCAGACGAATCAACATATTCTTTATTCCCTTCCTTTTTAGCAATAAGGCTTTTTATCGCACCTCCTTTTGTAATATCGAATACGATTTTATATATATCATTTTCAATAACATAGTATCCATCCGCATTGATTGCTAATGCGGTTGCCGCTTTTTCTACTGTCAATTCATTAACCAAACGATAAGTAGCATAACCAAAAGCCGGAACTTCCGCCTTGAAAAGTAAATAAGTTGAATTTCCATCTTGGATTAGAGATGAAGACACTTTCTTTTTCTTTGAATTATATACAGTAATCCCTTGTCCGGGTTTTACTGTCGTTAAATCAAATTTCACTAATTCTGTCCTTTTGAAACCCAAGGTATTGTAAACTTTCACATAGCCGAAGTTATCAGCGGAAGCATCCGCGAGATTATACGTTTCAACGGCGTTTTCAATAATGTTATCCGAAATTTTGTCCGTACTATTTGTCCATTGAGCAATCTCTTGCGCCCATGTGTGATTCCTGTTCAGCCGATTGTAAGGAACAATCCAAGAGTCATGGTGTTGAGCCATTAATAAAGTACGCCAAGCTTCATCTATCCTTTCTCGCGCAGGATTATAATTGTTTTCGATGTTTGCCATGGCTGCTATTTTTTCCGCCATCACGACCTTATTCTCCGACACGCGCACCTCCTGTGCTATCCGTTGAAGCACTTGACTTCCCCACATCAGATTCACTAATATATTTTCCTGCGAAAAATGCCAGTCATCATTGGATTTACCATCCGATATATTTTCAATATATTCTTTCCACGTTACATAAATGGATTTGTTCTTTATATTATCGCCGGTACCAATCCAAGGACCGCCTTTCCATCCGGCATCCTGATAGCACATCCCTACCGGATTTTTTATTCCATAATCAAAACAAGCTTTGAGATAAGAATCGGAGTTGTTCCAAGCTTTTGTTTGCCACGTGGAATTGAGTTCTAACGCCTCGCAAGCATATCGCGGAACAGTAAGCATACTCGTACCGTCGGGTCCTATCCAGTTTACTAACTGACCACCATAAGCAGCCGTATATCCGCCCCAACAAGTATTAGGATTTTTAAATACGATGTACTTAAAACCGAATGATTTTAAAATTTGAGGTAAACTACTTGTAAAACAAGGTTCTTCCACAGAATATGTTGTGAAAACCACATCCGGAAAATGCTGGTGTATCTTTTTAATACCGTATTCAAACTGCCGTATCAGGCTTTCGTTCGATATATTATAAGCATAAGGCTGAGCGTAAGCAGGATTCGTAAATTCAACCCGTTTATCGGTCGCTATGTTTTTAAAGTTATTATATGCTATCGGCTCCTTTACTTTGACGGAATCCCACGTTTCAGGTTCTATTTCCAGTCCTATCCGCCATTCCGGGTACTGTGCCAGTTTATCGACCATAAACTGGGTAACCCACATCGGATAATGACCATAGACTCCGCCATGATAACCATCAACAAAGTATGCCTGCTTTTGGGTATAAGCTTTATTGAATGTGGAAACAGCGATCAGTATGAGTATAAAGGTAATAATCCTCTTCATAATCCTCTTCATAAGCTATTCTGATTAGAGGTCGCGAACCTATTATTATTTTGTCAGTATTAGCGTTATCTTTCTTTGCACAGGAGTATTGACGTCATATATAGCCGAGAGATACATATCCAACTCATCCTGCCATACTTTTCTTACTTCAGGAAACATCGCTTTAGAGAAAAGATCGCGTCTTCCGTTAAGCCAACCGTCTTTTGATTTATATTTATCTAAAAGCTCAATGGCTTCTCGGGTATTAAGATTGGTTATACCTCTCGTTTGGAAGAAATTATATTGTACCCATGCAAAATCGCGGAACCTGCGTTCTAATTCCCAACGTTCCTCGTTCAAAAACATTACTCTAAGCGCTTGCTGATATTGAGGCGTGTTTGTGAGAAGAGCCAAATTAATCCCTTTTTCCAAATCGGCTGCCGACCACACGCCTATTTCCTCTGTATCTATTATAAGTTTGTATTTGCCCTTCAATCCTTTTACCGTCAACATTTCCTTATTCATATCATCAATGAACGGCACAATCTTTACAGCTTCCGACTGGCTTTTCTTGAAACCCCATCCACGAGCGATCGTATCCATCGGGTATGGCAACGAATTGGCTAAATAATTGAAGCTAACGCTTGTCGGCGTTTTTTTCAGATCGGTAATTTCACAATTTGAAGAAGATATAACAGACGCTTTTGCCGCGTCAACATTTATATCAGCTACCTCTTTTCCTACAAATCCCTGAGCTTTAAGGAATAAATATGCCATAACCATGTGCCCGTCGTTGTCGGGATGAATACGATCGGTACCGCAAAGGGTAAACTTAGGATCATCCTTTTGGAATTGTGTATTAATATCTGTCATGGGTTGATTGAAATCAAAAAATTCCCATCCATTATTTCTCGCTGATTCGCGTTGAAAATCAACAATCCGAAGCATCGCTTTATTTTTATTTTTGAAAGGTTTATTCCGTTCAATAACAGCATTTTCATCAAAAGGAGAGCTACCCATCAATACAATCCGAGTATTAACCAGATTTTTAAATCTCGCTTCCATTTGCACGTACGCGTCGTAAGATTCTTTTACCTTTTCGTCCGCGAATTTTTCAGGCTGGTCTCCATTGTATTCAAAATAACCGGTATCGTTCATACCGAATGTTGTTAACAGAACGGTCGGATTCCTACTGAAAACATCTCCATCCAGCCGCCTTACCATATCAATCGCCCTGTCGCCTCCTACTCCGGCGTTATATATAGTTAGCCGCATATCAGGAAAACGCGTCATATAATAAAGCCATATATAGGAATGATAGTGACCTCCATCCGTAATACTGTTTCCCAAAAACGCGACTCTGTCTTTATCTTTGAAAGCAGTAATTTCCTGAGCGCTCACAGAAGCGCTGAAAGAAAGCAAAATAATAAGACTTATAAATATATTTTTCATCGGTATTTA
>JAISKQ010000032.1 GCA_031260865.1 Prevotella sp. | reverse complement strand
ATTCCGGGAATGCTGGTTCAGATATTCGGAGGATATGCTTTATTGAAGGCTATTGCTAAAATATAATTCAGAAAAATGTCTGAAAATAAAACATTTGCGGAAGTGCTCGAACGCTTCCGCAATATTTCTTTGTATGAAGATTTTGATATGATAGTAGCCATAGCCAACGGCGGAATAATACCGGCGGCTATACTCAATCAACGATTGAATATTGAAATCCAATTGCTGAAAATAAATTTGCGCGACGCTAATCAGCAACCCATATACGATAGCCCACAATTGATGGCTCCCATCGGTTTTGAGTTTAAGGATAAAACGATACTCCTTGTCGAAGACAGAGTTAAAACAGGCGCTTCACTTTCATTGGCGTGCAAACTGCTGGAGGGAGCAAAACTCGTAAAAACATTCGCGGTAAACGGAAAAGCAGACTATGCTTTATATAACGAAACTTGCTTCAAATTTCCTTGGTTATTATAAGATAAAGGCTTTAAATAAATAAGATTATCATGGACAGACGAAAATTTCTAAGAGCAATCGCTGTTACAGGAGCGGCCGCCACAATAAAAGCAACCGGCGGAGGCATGGACGTATTGGCTGAAACCCTCACTACACAAGCAGGAAAAACAGATATGGTCGCCGTAATAGGTGGAGAACCCGATCTGATGTTTAGAAAGGCTATCGCCGAAATGGGAGGAATAGGCAAGTATATAAAGAAAGGAGCTAAAGTTGTTGTTAAGCCCAATATGGGATGGGACAAGACTCCTGACCTTGGAGGAAACACAAATCCTAAATTGGTGACCGAAATTATACGCCAATGCTTTTCCGCGGGAGCAAAAGAAGTCACGGTTTTTGACCATACTTGCGATGATTGGGTGAAATGCTATAAAAACAGCGGAATAGAAGCCGCGGCAAAAGCCGCCGGAGCCAAAGTAGTACCGGCTCATGAAGAATCTTATTATCGCGACGTATCGTTACCAAATGGCGTTACGCTGAAAAGCACAAAGATTCATCAGGCGATTGTCAACTGCGATGCATGGATCAATGTGCCTGTGCTAAAGCATCATGGAGGAGCCAATATGACGATTTCCATGAAAAACTATATGGGTATCGTATGGGACAGGAGGATATTCCATGGAAGCGGCTTACAGCAATGTATCGCGGATGTATGCACGTATGCGAAAAAACCGGTTCTCAATGTTGTTGACGCATACCGTATTGTTAAGACAAACGGACCGCAAGGACGTACCGCTTCCGATGTGGTAACAGCCAAAGGATTATTTATATCCCAGGATATCATAGCCGTGGATACCGCCGCCGCGAAATTCTTCGGCCAGGTAAGAGATATACCCGTGGATCATGTAGGGCATATAGCCAATGGGCAAAAGCTCAAATTGGGGACAATGGATATAGATAAGCTGAACATTAAAAGGTTAAAAATATAATAGAACCACTCTTCTATGCTTAAAAATTTGCGCTTAGGCATATCCATTGTGATATTTGCCTTGATTACTTTTTATTTCCTTGATTTTTCGACATTATTACCGGACAGTTTCCATTGGCTGGCTCATATACAATTTATCCCCGCTTTGCTCGGTGGTAGTTTCATTATCTTGGCCGCGCTTATTATCCTTACCCTTCTTTTCGGACGCGTCTATTGTTCTTCGATCTGTCCGATGGGAATTTATCAGGATATTGTAAGCTGGTTTTCGAAACGTCGTATTTTTTCTAAAAAGAAGAAACGTTATAAATACGGCAAAGCGAAGAACATTTTACGCTGGTCTGTATTAGGCATTACCATCATAGCGTTCTTTTTAGGATTTCCCGTCATATTAGGGTTGATAGATCCTTACAGCGCATGGGGAAGGATAGTAACCAATATTTTCAAACCTGTATATCTTCAGGGAAATAATATATTGGAATCCATATTCACAAGTTTCGATAATTATACATTTTATAAAGTCGAGATTTATATCTTAAGCGTCCTTGCTTTGGTCATCGGCATTATCACATTCCTTGCCATCGGCTTCTTTGCATGGAGGTACGGGCGCACGTATTGCAACACGATTTGTCCTGTGGGAACCACACTTGGTTTCTTGAGCAGATTCTCATTGTTTAAAGTCAGGATTGACACCAATAAGTGTAATAGCTGCGGTTCATGCGCCACCAAATGTAAAGCCTCATGTATCGACAGCAAGAACCACGCAATTGATTATTCCCGATGCGTTGATTGTTTCAATTGCCTTGGCAGTTGTTCGCAAAACGCGTTGAGCTTTACGACGCCGCTCAAAAAGCAGGCAAGCCATCCGGAAAAACCGGAGACGACGGACAAAGGAAAGAGGCAATTCCTGTTAACAGGGTTGACTACGGCGATTACCGTTCCGGCTGTTTTCGCTCAAGATAAAGTGGACGGATTGACGGGAAACAGCAAATACGTCAGAAAGACTCCTATCTGTCCTCCCGGGGCTATAAGCGCGGAGCATCTACTGAAACATTGTACTGCCTGCCATCTATGTATCAGCAGGTGTCCTTCCAATGTCATTAAACCGGCGTTCATGGAATACGGGCTGGGAGGCGTTATGCAACCTACGATGAGTTACGAAAAAGGCTTTTGTAACTACAAATGTACCGTATGTTCGGAAGTTTGCCCTGCTAAAGCATTAAAGCCTCTGACACAGGAAGAAAAACAGATGACCCAAATAGGGCGTGTAACGTTCAATGAAGACATCTGCATAGTCCATACCGAGGAAACAAATTGCGGAGCA
>JAISKQ010000333.1 GCA_031260865.1 Prevotella sp. | reverse complement strand
TGATCTGCCTTGCCAATCAAACCGGCATCGACCTCACGGAAGCCTTCAAAAAGAACATAGAAAAGAAGACAAACAGAGATAAAAACAGACATATTAACAACGAAAAACTGAAGTAAAATGGCAGAAACAGATAAATACAGAGATGTGCTGAAAAAGTATAAAACCAACCTAAAAGATGCTGACATCACAGAAAAAGTGAATGAAATAATCAGCAAAAAGGCTTCCCAAAACGCTAATAAAGAAGTATATAAGAGAATATACTCCTGCATAGATCTCACATCGCTGAATACGACCGATACACGCGAAGGCATCTGGAACTTTACCGAAAAGGTGAATGACTTCGACGGCTCAAGCGATATAAACAATGTAGCTGCTATCTGCGTATATCCCAACTTCGTGGAAACGGTGAAAGAAGCCCTTACGGCGAATGTCAATATAGCCGCGGTGGCGGGTGGATTTCCCTCTTCACAAACCTTCACGGAAGTGAAAATCGCCGAAACTGCGCTTGCCGTGGCAAGTGGAGCGGACGAAATAGATATTGTGCTCAACCTGGGTTTATTCCTTGACGAAAATTATGAGGAAATGAGCGAGGAAATAGACGAGATAAAACACGCGTGCCGGGAGGCAAAGCTAAAAGTAATACTGGAAACCGGCGCTTTGAAAACCGCCGCCAACATCATGAAAGCTTCGGTATTAGCCCTGTACTCCGGCGCGGATTTCATAAAGACATCCACAGGAAAAGGCTATGAAGGCGCGTCGTTGGAAGCCGCTTACGTGATGTGTACCGCTATCAAAGAATATGCCGCTAAAACCGGGCGGAAAGCCGGTTTTAAAGCCTCCGGAGGCATTGCGTCCACCGAAGACGCCGTCAAGTATTACACGATAGTAAAAGAAGTCTTAGGCGATGAATATCTCAATAATGAACATTTCCGCATAGGAGCCAGCAGGCTTGCCGACAACCTATTAGACAGCATAAAATAAGGATATACTCCTTTCTATAAACAAAAAAAGGCCGATACACGACGTATCGACCTTTTTTTATTCAAGTTCAAGCGGCTTAGCCTGCCACTATAACTTTTATTCCTATGCTTTCCACCTTCTCCCCTATCCTTCTCAGCTCATCCACAGGAACTTTTTCGAGGTTTTTTTCGGGCGTCTCCCTGTCAATGGTGTAAATCATCACCTCGCGGGGATTCGTCGCTCTAACGACCTCTAGCCATGCAGAGACTTCTTTTTCCGTCGTATTATCCACCGTCTTGCCGTTATGGCTACCTCTTACAAACATTGTTTGCATAATAAAGTTACCCTCAAAGCGTTTGAATAGCTCTATTTGCTTCTCAATGCCATACTCCGGAGAATTAGGACGGTCAATCAGGTTTACCGTGTCAATGATGGCGGAATCAAGTTTAAGGATATTATTATCCACTTTCTTCAAGGCTTCAAAGACCTTATCTTTCCCCACATGCATCGCGTTGGATAGCACGCTTATTTTGGTATCAGGATAGTACTTGTCGCGAAGCGCTATCGTGTCATCGATTATCTCGGCAAATTGAGGATGTATGGTCGGTTCGCCGTTTCCGGCAAAAGTAATCACATCAATCGGCGTGCCTTCTTTTTGCAATCGGATCAGTTTATCCTCCAAGGCTGCCTTCACATTCTCGCGGACAGGAAGTTTCGTCTTGGTTCTGAAATTCTCATTATACCCACATTCGCAATAAATGCAGTCGAACGAGCACAGTTTGCCGTCGTAAGGCAAAAGATTCATACCCAATGACGCTCCCAACCGACGGCTGTGGATGGGGCCAAAAACAATTTCATGAAATAATATTGTTGACATATTTTTATGTTTAGTTATGTGTTACTATATCCCGCGGGCAGTTACGAGTTTCAAAAGTTCCGGCACGCGAGTAAATTAGAAAGTAACAAAGTTACAGGCTTTATCCTTATCTCCATTATCAATCCGCCTTATTTTTTATTTCATTTTCCACAAATGCCCCTATTTTTCAATTTTTGTATATATCCTCCCTTTCCACCACATCGGCTCGCGCGGATTTTCAGGGTCTGCGAATGTAAAATAGAACTCTGCTTTCAGAACATCTTCGTTCCAGCATGTTTTATCAATTTTTATCAATCCGCTTTTGGATTCAAAATATTGTAAGCCTAATAAAGGCGAAATACTGTTCAATTCGATCCGGACAATACACCTATCACCTACAATAGAAAAAAGCAAAGCGGAATGTGTAGCTTCATTACATGCCGTATAGCACTTCACGGTATCCCCTACCCTGTATGAAAAAGCAAAATCCGCGCCAAGCCATTCATAACATTTCGCTTCACTCGACAAAGTATGGTAATAACGCGTGGTATCCAGAAGCTGATAATACCTTTCCAGAGAATCATCAAAGATTTTTCCGTTCTCATCACACATCCGCGTTAGAGCGTCATCGCATAGTCCGTCGCAGACCAACTGACCAAAATCATTTAGGAATACATTTCCGTTGTAACTCCACTCTTCAGTGAAAAAAAAGCCGTTGGAAAGGCTCTCAAGCCACTGTATTTCAATGTTTCTTAAAATTGTTCCACATGGAACAATGGAAACAGGGAATAATAATAACCCGCAAAATACCAAAACACGAAAGACGTTCGCAAAACAATAAAAATTTTTCATCCTTCATTTTTATTAATTAATAACCTTCCTTTTAATCGCCCAATTATCCCTAATCAGCTCCTACTTGGAAAGGTTATAGAGACGTTTATAAAAAAGTGACAAAAGTAACAGTTCTTTAGTTTACCAGATTTCAAGAGTTCAAGTTTACTAACTTGATAGAACTCTTGTAAACTCATTACTTACTACTCATTACTTAAAACTTAAAAAAAGGTGACAAAAGTAACACTTTTCGGGTAACACCGCTTCGCGCCATTCTTCTTGTAAACTTGCAAGCTAATAAACTAATAAACTCAAAAATTAAAAAAGTAACAAAAGTAACACTTTTCGGGTAACACCGCTTTGCGCCATTCATTCTTCTTTCTTTTCTTTTCTTGTACACTTGCACGCTTGTAAACTCAAAACTTAAAAGGTGACAAAAGTAACAGTTTTCGGGTAACACCGCTTCGCGTATTCCCCCTTGGGGGGGACAAAGGGGGGCTAACTCGTAACTCGTAACTACTTCCTATTAGACAATTTTATTTTTTTCAGATAACAAAATCGACCCGTTTGCAATCATAAATAATGTTAATAAAACAAAACCCTGCTTGCGTCACAAGCAAGACCTCAGCATGCGTCTTTCGAGCATCGTTTACAATACGAGGGGGTGATAATTCAAAAAAATATCCATTTAAAATACTAATTATCAATCGAATGAATAACAAAATACAGTAAACATCATGACATAGTTTATTTTCGCATTTTACGAATAGTTTATTTATAAAATTCAATATAACACATTCTCCGTAACTATATAACATTGTTATTTGGATTTTATTGTTTGATTTTCAATGTATTATATCACATTTATTTATGTCGCGAAAAATGACCTTTCAGACAAATCAAGTTATAAATTACAAGTTACGAGTTACGAGTTACAAGTTACGAGAGGCGCGAAGCGATGAAGACTCTTAAACTTAAAACTTTGAACTCATTACTTTCTTGTAACTATTACACAAATTTAATATCAAAACGATCCCTATACCATCAATTTGTAATTTTATTTTAATATTTTTGTCAAAGGCTTTACATAAATTAATGGCACATAATACATTTTGCCACAAAGACGCATTTGCGTCCGCCATTAAACCGAACAAGATATTAGAATTTCGATATTAAACTTCAAAAATTAAAATAGCAATGAAAACACACCAAACCCTATTTTTCAAGCGAGTTAATTTAACTCTTGTGCTGGCTTCGGCGTCCATTTTCGCCCCGATGCAAACGATCGTATCCCAAACAAGCACGGCTCGTATCAAAATAGATACGGAACGCGCGATTGGCGAAATAGACAAAAATATTTACGGCAATTTTGTGGAACACTTGGGTCGCTGCGTCTATGGCGGCATTTACGAACCGGGGTCTTCGCTGTCGGATAAGGACGGTTTTCGGGAAGATGTGATGGCGGCGACCAAAGAATTGAATGTGTCGATAGTTCGTTGGCCGGGAGGAAATTTTGTGTCCGGTTACCATTGGGAAGATGGAATCGGCGCTAAAAACCAACGCCCTACCCGGATCGATTTAGCTTGGGGCTATCGTGAAAACAATAGTTTTGGAACGGATGAATTTGTCGATTGGTGCCGGAAAGTCAATACCGAACCTTATTTTTGCGTAAACCTGGGTACGGGAGGTTTGGACGAAGCCCGCAACTGGGTGGAATATTGCAATATTGAAAAAGGAACTTATTATTCGGACTTACGAATCAAAAACGGTCACCCGCAACCGCATAAAGTCATCTATTGGGGATTGGGAAACGAAATGGACGGCCCTTGGCAGATGGGGCACAAAAACGCGGAAGATTACGGTAAGTTCGCCTTAGAAGCCGCTAAATTGATGAAATGGATTGATAAGGATATTAAATTGGTGGTGGCCGGTTCAAGCAATTATGGCTCGGATTGGACTGCATGGAACCGCACCGTCCTCAATTATCTGAAAGACCATGCCGACTATATAGCCCTGCATAATTATGTAGGCAATCGCAACAATAATTATTACGAATTTATGGCTTCGACCGTTTTCGCCGAACAAGCGATCCGTATCACCGAAGGAACTATTCGGGAAGTTATGTCGAAAACGCGCAGGCAAAAACCGATTTATATCGCGTTCGATGAATACAATGTCTGGTACAGGGCGCAGGGGGAAGAAGGAAACGAAGAAATCTATAATCTGGAAGACGCGTTGGTTGTCGCCTCTTATCTGAACGTATTTGTCCGCAACGCGCACATTGTGAAAATGGCGAATATGGCACAGTTGGTAAATGTCATCGCGCCTATTTTCACATCGACGGAAGGTTCCTGGCGGCAAACCATATTCTATCCCTTAGCCGTGTTTGCCAACCATTGTCACGGCGAATCGCTCCAAACTTTTGTGGATTGCGACTCATACAAACAAGGCAGGGAAAATGTTCCCTACTTGGATGTTTCGTCGGCGTACAACAAAGAGACCAATGAACTTATCCTGAATGTTGTAAACCGTCATAAAGACAACGCCATCACGACCGATATTTTCAGTCAACAAGGAAAATTCAACGGAACGGCTACCATTTATGAAGTGAACGGCAAAGACATCAAAGATGAAAATTCCGCGAACAAACAATCTGTTAAAACAAATACTCAAACACAAAA
>JAISKQ010000318.1 GCA_031260865.1 Prevotella sp. | reverse complement strand
AAGAAATTGTCGAATATCTTTTAGAGAATAAAGCCAACCCCAATGTATATATTAAACAGCCTCCATACTATAAGCATGTAAGTACTTTGCTTTCTTTCGTAAAGGGTCATGAATATAACTCTACCAATATTAATTATATACGTTATGGTTTAGATGTTATGGGGCCGCTTTTAGAAAAGTATGGAGCTAAGAAAAAGTTTTAGAAACTGTTCCGCGCGATTAATAACCGCTCTGTATGTCGTTCACTTTCAAGCTAAAATAACAAAGAGGCTGTTCAATATTATGGACAGCCTCTTTGCATATAGAAGATTTAATTAGTTAGTCTCTAAATTTCGCTTTTAGAAATTCACGATTCAAACGGGCTATATTGCTTATCGAAACGTTCTTAGGACATTCCACTTCACATGCTCCTGTATTGGTACAGTTGCCAAATCCAAGTTCGTCCATTTTTGCCACCATCGCCTTTGCACGGCGAGATGCTTCGACACGTCCTTGAGGAAGAAGCGCCAACTGGCTGACTTTGGCTGAAAGGAACAGCATAGCCGAACCGTTCTTACATGCGGCGACACACGCGCCACAGCCGATACATGAAGCTGAATCCATCGCTTCGTCGGCATCAACCTTCGAAATAGCTATCGCGTTAGCATCCGGTACGCCTCCTGTATTTACGTTTACATAACCTCCCGCCTGCATGATCTTATCAAAAGCATTGCGGTCAACCATAAGGTCGCGGATAACAGGAAATCCTGCTGAACGCCAAGGCTCTACGGTGATTGTTTCACCATCCTTAAATTTACGCATGTGCAACTGGCAAGTAGTTACATCTTCGTCCGGTCCATGCGGATGACCATTTATATAAAGGCTACACATACCGCAAATACCTTCACGGCAGTCATGATCAAACACTACCGGTTCTTTGCCGTCGTTGATTAGCTTTTCATTCAGTATATCAAGCATTTCAAGAAAAGAACTTTCTGTGGAAACGCCATCAAGCGGGTAAGTTTCAAAGGCTCCTTTTTCTTTCGGACCTCTTTGACGCCAAATTTTTAATGTTATATTTATTAATTTTTCCATTGTTTCTTTGAGTTTTAAAGTTTTTTAGTGTACTAGTTTACTAGAGATTCTGTATTTAATGATCTTATTAAAGATTTTAGCATTTTCTTTATTTCTAATAGCAAGGAATTAATTATCCTATATTCTTCTTCTCCAAGAAAACCTAATTCTTTTGAAATAATTATTTGAGTATCTAATTCAATAGCAGAACCTAATGCGATATGAATAAATCGTTTGCATTCTTTCTTTGAACCTCGTCCAAATCCTTCGGCAATATTTGAAGGAATAGACACAACAGCTCTTTTAATTTGAGAAACCAATCCAAATAATTCCTCATGAGGAAATGCGTGCATTGTTGAATAAACCAATTTTACAAGGTCTATACTTTTTTGCCATACAATCAAATTCTTATGAGACTCCATTCTTCAGTTCTTTTGTAAACTCATTATTCTTTCGTGCCTAGTACACTTGTACACTCATAACTAGTATACTGGATTTACGCTTTATAGTTTCTTTGTTGTCTTACTACGAACTCATAATCAAGAGGTTCTTTTACAAGCTCAGGAGCAACGCCATCACCTTGATATTTCCAACAAGCGACGTAAGAAAAAAGATCATCATCGCGCATTGCTTCCCCTTCAGGCGTCTGATATTCTTCACGGAAGTGTCCTCCGCAAGACTCATTACGATTCAGTCCGTCGTATGCCATCAATAAACCGATTTCGATGAAGTCGGCTAAGCGCAAAGCTTTTTCTAACTCTGTATTCAGATTAGACGCTTCACCCGGTATGCGTACATTTGACCAAAATTCTTTCTTCACACCGTGCAATTCTTCAATTGCTTTTTCAAGAGATTCTTTTGTACGAGCCATTCCAACAAATTCCCACATAATAAGACCAAGTTGTTTGTGGATCGAATCAACCGACCGGTTTCCTTTGATATTCATCAATTTGGAAACTTTTTCTTTAATCTCATTCTCTGTCTGTACAAATTCAGGCAAATCGGTGCTGAAACGAGGAACGGTAATCTGATCGGCTAAATAATTCTGGATAGTATATGGCAATACGAAATATCCGTCGGCTAATCCTTGCATCAACGCGGACGCGCCAAGGCGGTTAGCGCCATGGTCGGAGAAATTAGCTTCGCCCAAAGCGAACAAGCCTTTGATAGACGTCTGCAATTCATAATCTACCCAGATACCACCCATTGTATAGTGGATAGCGGGATAAATCATCATTGGCGTTTCGTATGGATTTTCATCCACAATCTTATCATACATCTGGAATAAGTTTCCATATTTAGCTTCTACCACATTTTTACCAAGACGGTTGATAGCGTCGTTGAAGTCAAGATAAACGGCAAGCCCTGTTGACCCTACGCCATAACCGGCGTCGCATCTTTCTTTAGCGGCGCGTGAAGCGACGTCGCGAGGAACAAGGTTACCAAACGCAGGGTAACGTCTTTCCAGATAGTAGTCCCTGTCTTCTTCTTTTATCTGAATCGGTTTTAATTTTCCGGCGCGAATGGCTTCCGCGTCTTCTTTTTTCTTAGGCACCCAAATACGTCCGTCGTTACGAAGAGATTCGGACATCAATGTCAATTTAGACTGGGATTCTCCATGAACAGGAATACATGTAGGGTGGATTTGCGCATAACAAGGATTGGCGAAATAAGCGCCTTTCTTATATATTTGGACTGCGACGGAACCATTGGAACCCATTGCGTTGGTAGAAAGGAAGAATGTGTTTCCATAACCACCGGTAGCAATAACCACGGCATGCGCCGCGAAACGTTCAAGCTTGCCTGTCACCAAATTGCGGGCGATAATACCGCGGGCGCGTCCGTCGATAATAACCACGTCAAGCATCTCGTAGCGTGTGTAAAGTTTTACACTTCCTTTGTTTACCTGACGGCTTAGCGCGGAATAAGCGCCTAATAACAACTGTTGACCTGTTTGTCCTTTGGCGTAAAATGTACGGGACACCTGCGCTCCCCCAAAAGAACGGTTGTCAAGCAAACCGCCGTATTCGCGGGCAAAAGGAACGCCTTGCGCCACGCACTGGTCGATAATGCTGTTCGATACTTCCGCCAAACGATACACGTTCGATTCGCGCGCGCGGTAGTCGCCGCCTTTTATTGAATCATAGAACAGACGGTAAACCGAGTCGCCGTCGTGTTGATAATTCTTCGCGGCATTAATACCTCCTTGCGCGGCAATAGAGTGCGCGCGGCGGGGAGAATCCTGAATGCAGAAGTTTAGCACGTTAAAGCCCAACTCGCCAAGCGACGCTGCTGCTGATGCTCCTGCAAGGCCTGTACCTACCACGATAATGTCGAGACGACGTTTGTTGGCGGGATTCACCAGTTTCTGGTGATCTTTGTAGTTGGTCCATTTTTCCGCTAATGGTCCTTCAGGTATTTTTGAATCTTTTTTTGGATCTAGTATAGTACTCATAATCTGTTTTTTCTTTTAATCTTTAACAAAAATAATCAGCGCCTAACTTAGGCAAAAGGACATAAATATGCTTTTGCCAAACAAAAGATCGGGATAATAGCAAAGCCTACGGCAATGATAGTAGCAACCACATATCCAATTACTTTAAGGCGTGGCGCCCATGTGCGACCGTTAAGGCCGGTAGTCTGGAACATACTCCATACGCCATGGGATAAATGGAACCATACAGCAATGATACCGATCAAATAAAGTACTACATGCACCGGATTTTTAAATAATTCCAATGCAATGACAGACCCTTTACCTTCTGCTCCCGGCAGGTGAAGCAATTCTGAAAATTGCATCTTGTACCAGAAATCGTAAAGGTGCAAACCTAAAAATGCCAAGACAACCACCCCCAGAACAAACATGTTTTTTGAAGACCATGCCGCCTCGGTAAGGCTTGACGAAGCATAAGCATCACCGCCTCTGGCTTTTCTGTTCTGCAATGTCAGCCAAGTAGCATAAATAATATGCACCGCGAATAATGCCGCCAGTCCCATTGTTCCAATGATAGCATACCAATTAGTCCCTAAAAATTCACAAATCGTGTCGTAAGCCTCAGCGGAGAACACTAAAACCAAGTTCATCGACATGTGAAACAGCAGGAACAAAACCATACAACAGCCTGATAAAGCCATGATAAACTTTCGGCCAATAGAGGATTTAAGTAACCAACTCATAAATTAAAATTGTTTTTAGTTATTTAGAATAGTTAATTTTTTAGTTGCATAAAATTTTAGTCGCATAAAATATAGAAAATAACCATGTGACATTGCTTTTTTCTATTGTTTTGCAAAAGTAGATTAAATAAAGGGATTTTCAAAACAAAAAAATACCGATTTAATCAAAAAGTAAGATGGTAAGCGTCCAAATAAACAATTCATATTCTATTATTTATCAATATTTTGTATAAAATCAGGTCAACTTATTAATAATGAATAATATTCATTAACCCAGTGAGATGAATAAAGATACTGTTTATATTTGAATATACAAAATCTAATATCTTTTTACATGAAATTCCGCGCCAGCTCATAAACTTGCGCGGCGGATTTGTCCCACGAATATTTCTTTATCTGCTCCAACCCTTTTAGCTGCAATTCCTTCCTCAACGGTTCATCTATTAGCAATTGATTTATTTTCAGCGTCATACCATCTATATCATAAGGATCTACATATAAAGCGGCGTCTTCGCTGACTTCGCGTAGAGCGGGAATGTCGGAATTAATAGCCGGGCAGCCATAAGTCATCGACTCCAAAGGCGGTAGCCCAAAGCCTTCATATAAAGACGGATATACAGACAACAACGCGTTCTGATACATTTTTTGCAAATCGGCATCCGGAATATAACCCGGTAAATGGACATTTTCGCCGATTAATTTCTGTAAATCAGGCGTGTTGAACGCTTTGAACGACATGCCTATTATATATAGTTTCATTGACTTATCTTCTATCTTGCTGAAGGCTCTAACCAAGCGGACAAAGTTTTTACGGGGATCCATCGACGACACGGCGATAATGTATCTTTCAACATCAGGATCTCGCCGAAAATTTAGAATCTCCTCTCTTGATGGCTTATTATGGAAAGGTACATTGCTGTGTATCACATGAATTTTATCCGCTTCGATTCCTAAGGTTTCTACAATTTCCTGTTTAGAGAACTCGCTGACTGTAAGCACGGCATGCGCTTTTTTGCCGATGCGGGGCATCATAAAATGATAGAAACGATAGTAGTTTTTCGAGAACCATTCAGGATAACGTTCATGCGAAACATCGTGGATTGTCATTATCTGATTATCGTAGTTAAGAGGTCCGCAGCTTGTGAAGCTGATGAGCAAAGGGTTACCGATGCTTTTCAGATAACGCGGCAATGAAATTTGTTCCCACAAATGAGTTTTGAGCGAACCGCATTTCACAGTCTTAAAACTGAACTTATAATCAGGGTGAATTTCCCTCGGAATAGCCACATGAAAGTCAACACCCATTTCATGTAGTTTATTACATATTTCAAAAGCGTAACGATGAACCCCTGTCGCCTTTTGTGTCAAATACCTTCCATTTACTACAAACATATCTAATTAATTTTTAGGTAGCCAATCTTTATTCTTTTCAGTAAATACATTCACCAGACTATC
>JAISKQ010000302.1 GCA_031260865.1 Prevotella sp. | reverse complement strand
AAATAGTGAAGAAAAGCGTCTTTTTTGTATCCAATGTCAACAAAAGCAGCATTCAGCCCGGGCATAAGTTTTTTAACTTTGCCGGCATAGATGTTCCCTACCGCATACGATGCGTCTCTACCTTCTTTTTGCAGTTCGACAAGTTTTTTGTCTTCAAGTACCGCAATGGAGACCTCGTTGGGTTGAACATCGACTACTAGTTCGCTATTCATAACTATGTTTTAGAATTAAATGAAGATTTAAAAAGTATATTCAAATCTAAAATAGGGTTGCTTCTTTTATGAAAGGAGCATTTTTTGTCAGATACACAAAGAACAAACTTAGAAATTCAATAATTTGTAAGTTTGTTCTCGTATATTTCCATGAAAGAAACTTTCGGCCTTATTTTTTCTTTTTGTGCCGATTCTTTCTCAGTCTTTTTTTCCGCTTGTGAGTAGACATTTTATGTCTTTTTCTTTTCTTTCCGCTTGGCATGTTTATTATATTTTAGAAATTAGTCTATTAGTCTATTAGTTTATTAGTTTACTTTCTTACCTGAATTACAAATGTCTTGGCAGGTTTGAAAGCCGGAATAGAATGAGCCGGTATAATGATGGTAGTATTTTTTGAGATGTTACGAGCTGTTTTTTGTGCTCTTGTTTTCACAATAAAACTACCGAAACCTCTTAGATACACATTGTCATTCTTGCTTAACGAGTCTTTAACCACGTCCATGAATGATTCGACTGTTTTCAATACAGTAGCTTTATCAATCCCTGTATTTTTCGCAATTTCGTTAACGATGTCAGCTTTTGTCATTTTTCTTATCTTTTTAAATTCTAAACAATTAAATTTTTGGATTGCAAATATATAGCTTTTTATTTACCTTTGAAATAAATAATTACCATTTTTTTCCTAATCTTTAATAAATTAACGTTCAACAAGGTTTTTGAAGTGGTGAAATAACGTATTGTGAATGAGTGTGAATAAAGATTTAAAGCTAAGCGCTATATTAATAAGGTGGTATAATGAGCATAAACGGAATTTGCCGTGGCGAAATACATCGGATCCTTATTTGATTTGGCTGTCGGAAGTAATCCTGCAACAAACGCGTGTGGAACAGGGTTATAGCTATTTTAATAAGTTAGTGAAAACATTCCCTACCGTGGATTTGCTGGCTGACGCCGAAGAAGACGATGTGCTCAAGTTGTGGGAGGGTTTAGGCTATTATAGCCGCGCCCGCAATCTTCATGCCGCCGCCAAAACCATAACGAACGAATATGCCGGAATCTTTCCGCGCCATTATAAAGACGTGTTGAGGCTGAAAGGAATAGGCGAATACACGGCCGCCGCGATTGTTTCGTTCGCGTACAACCAACCCTACGCGGTTGTGGATGGCAATGTATATCGGGTGTTGTCGCGTGTCTTTGCCATCGAAGAACCCATAGACAGCAGTGGAGGGAAAAAGGTCTTTGCCCAATTAGCTCAATTATTGCTTGATGAATCGAATCCCGGCTTGCACAATCAGGCGATAATGGAATTTGGAGCGTTGCAATGCGTACCCGTTTCGCCCAAATGTGACAGTTGCCCCGCGCAGGATATGTGCGCGGCTTATAGCCGGAATGAGATAAACTTATTTCCCAAAAAGGCGGGGAAACAAAAGAGCAGGAATCGCTACTTCCATTATCTGGATATTAGGGATGGCGATTATATGTTCTTACACAAAAGGACTCAAAAAGACATCTGGCAAAATCTGTATGAGTTGCCTCTTATAGAAACGACGAGCGAAATGCCTGTTGAAGAATTGTCGCGTACGGATGATTTCAGAAACATGTTTACGAACAGCAAGATACTGCGACTAAAATATGTGAAAGAGGTGAAACATGTGCTTTCTCATCAGGTTATCTATGCCGCTTTCTATCAGGTGGATGTATCCGGAATGGAGCCGAAGGGTTGTATAAAGATAAAGATAGAAGACGTGGATCTCTATCCCGTATCACGGCTTGTGCATAAATATCTGGAAATAAGGTAATAAACTTTCATGGATTCCTCCTTTGCAGGGGTTTTTGTTGGAAAAGGTGACAAAAGTAACAGTTTTTTTTAGTTTACTAGAATTCAAGAATTCAAGTTTACTAGCTTGCTAGAACTCTTGAAAACTAGTGCACTTGTAAACTCAAAATCTTGTACACTTAAAACTTATTACTTTCAACTCAAAACTTCCAACTCATCTATATATTAGATAATTTTATTTTAAAAAAATGCACCAAAAAACACCCTAAATCCCCTGATTTGGATTTAAAAACCACACAATCAATCTATTATAAAATTTATTTGATTATTTTTCCCTCGCTTTGCGAAATTCCCCAAAGGAGAGGACTGCCGCGAAGCGATAAGAACCTCATTTTAATATGGTGACCTAAAAGTATATAACAAGGCGACGCAGGCAAAAATTAGACTATTCAAACACAAATATATCACGTTTAAAAATGAAGAATTATAAGTTGTTGTTGACTGGAAACGAAACCCTGCTAAATAATCCAATTCAGCCCATACATAATCAGTACATAGCGGATAAATTTGCCGGATAACATACTGATATTCACTATATATACATTGGCGCGCATATACCCCAGCGCCAGCGCTATAATATCGCCGACAACCGGCAAGAAACTAAAAAAAGCCATCGCCGCCCCTTTCCCTTCCAGCCAATGCCGCGTCTTATCTATCTTTTCTTGCTTTACTTTAAGGTATTTTTCTATCCACTCTATCTTGCCAAGCCTGCCCAGATAATAGTTTGTCATGCCGCCAAGCCAGTTTCCCGTCGAAGCGACAACAACACATGTCCAACCATTCAATCCGACGGCAAGCAATCCCACGAAAACGACCTCAGACCCAAAAGGTAATATGGTGGCTGCCAAAAAAGATGCTAAAAATAGACCGATGTAACCGTATTCTACAAATCCGTCAAGCATTATACAGTTTGTAGGATAGATAGATCGCAAACAAAACAGCGAACACAGCCAGTCCTATTCCAAGCTTTTTAAGCAAGGACTCCGTTTTCAGACTTTCCTCATCGTATTTTGCCTTCCGCATAAAAGTACGGGGACTGACGATCATGACAATGCCGAAAATCAGCATAAAAACAGGATATATAAAATCAATAGCGAGCAAATGTCCCATAATTATTTAATATTTAACTTTTTAACTTCAAACTTTTCTTCTCTTTTGAAGAAATATATATACACACAACGCAAATATACTCAGAATAGTAATACAAAAGCCCATTTTCTGCACGAATGTCCCTTTATAGTAAGCCTCTACCCTACCCGACCGGTCAACAGCCACCTGTACCAGCCCATGAGCGCTTTCCGCGACAGGAAGCTCTTTGCCGTTGAGGCTGGCGGTATAGCCTTTGTAATAAATCAACGGGAGTTCCAAAACATTTTCGGTCTCAGTATGTACATTGAATGACGTAATATTCTTATTTCTATCAAATTCATTTATTATAGCGGAATATTTAGCCGATACGCTATCACCACGTGTTGTAATGAACTGCCTTATTGTACTTCTCTCTAATTTCACGGGATAATATTCCATTCCTAAAAAAAAGAGATGCTCATATTTGTCTATGTACCTTGCTTGATCCATCCTCCCTATATAACGGCTACGTTCAATATATATATCCGCGCTCTTTGATACGACTATAATGAGAGAGATAAAAATAAAAACGGCAATCATCAATTTATATTTGTAAGACCTGAACACTAAATTGATACAGCAACCCGCGACAATAGAAAAGAAAAAAGCCACAAATTCAAAAAGCCGAGAAGGAAATTGAATAAAAGCGAGAGATGTGAAAGGAAATATAGTATATGACATCATTTTAGATGTGAAAAAAATATAACATATTCCCACAATCAATAATATATCCAACAGTTTCAACAACTCCTTATTCGTTGTATTTCGTTTTAGGAAAAAACGGAGAAACAATGGAAAAACCAATAAGAACCCTAATTTAGGACCTACCCCCACTCTATTGGTAAAACCATCAGTCGCGGATTTCAGTATTTCAATTATGTCCAATCTGAAATAATTTATCATAGACGGAGTAAATGCACTCTCTTGAAAATAAAATGTATCAGACAATAGCTGTTCTAAAAAAGGAAGTAAATAATAGACGGTTATCATCAATGTTACAATACCTGATAATACTAAATAATAAAGCCTCTTGGGTTCTTCTATAAATTTCTTATAATAAAAAAGTGAAATGATAATAACCGTAAAAAATAGTAAAACAGAAGAAATAACATGAGACATTATAACCAATGAAAAGCCAATTGCTAATATATACCATTTCTTAAAATCCCCATATACAACATAATATAAACCAAGAAAAACAAGAGGTAAGAAAGTGAAAGAAAGTACTTCGCCAATAGCAGCTCTACAATATACATCGAACAAACGATACAAGGAAAATGTATATAAAAGGCTACTGATAGAAGCGGAATAGGAACTTTTACTTAATTTGTAAACAAGATTATACATGAAGACAGCACACAAAACAGTCATGGAAAACAAAAAGAACTGATAAGCAAAATCCACATTAACCAAGTAGCCTATAATACCATAAGGAATAAGAACAAAATCGGAATAAAAAGGCTTTACAAGATAACCATAACCATAAACAGCTTCACAATCTATATATGAAGGAAATGTACCATCATTGAAACTCTGTATCAATGCTTCGAGCCGAGACATATGAAAAGCATAATCATCGCCGCAACTCAGGTCTATGTCATAAATGAAAGATGTTATACCCGACAACAATAACAAGATAAATAGAAATATCCAAAAATGATATTTCTTATTTAATACGAACCTATTCAAATTCATCTGTTTTATCGCGTTTTCTTTTCTGTAAAAATATAAAGGTACATAAACCCAATATAGTGATAATCGTAATACAAAAGCCCATTTTCTGCACGAATGTCCCTTTATAGTAAGCCTCTACCCTACCCGACCGGTCAACAGCCACCTGCACCA
>JAISKQ010000296.1 GCA_031260865.1 Prevotella sp. | reverse complement strand
CATCAAAAACGGATTAGCGGATTGAAGTTTGAAGGGGGTATATTCACCAATATTACACAAGACCACCTTGACTATCATAAAACAATGGCGGAATACCTGAAAGCGAAGAAAATGTTCTTCGATAATCTGCCCGAAACGGCTTTCGCCCTTACTAACATCGATGATAAAAACGGGTTGGTGATGTTGCAGAACACAAAGGCTAAAAGGCATACTTATTCGGTTCATTCCTTAGCCGATTTCAAAGCGAGGATTATCGAAAAACATTTCGACGGGACAGCCATCGAAATTAACGGGAAAGAATTGCAAGTCCAATTTGTAGGAGTATTCAATGTTTACAACCTGTTGGCTGTTTATGGAGCTACAATGCTACTCGGGCAGGACTCCGATCAGGCGCTGTTGATACTCAGTACATTAAAGCCTGTATCGGGACGTTTCGAGACCATTCGCTCTCCTCAGGAATATACGGCGATAGTGGATTACGCGCATACGCCCGACGCACTTACCAATGTGTTGGAAGCTATACACGAGGTATTGGAAGGGAACGGTCGGGTTATCACCGTTGTCGGTTGCGGCGGAAACAGGGATAAGACAAAACGCCCTATCATGGCGCGCGAAGCGGTAAGGCTAAGCGATCAGGTGATTCTGACATCCGACAATCCTCGTTACGAAGAACCTCAGGCAATAATAAACGACATGGCGGACGGACTCAATAGCGAGCAAATGAGAAAAACGCTCCTGATTGTAGAACGCGAACAAGCCATCAAGACCGCCTGTATGCTGGCTAAAACAGGGGATGTAATTCTTATCGCGGGAAAAGGGCATGAAGATTATCAGGATGTGAAGGGTGTAAAACATCACTTCGATGATAGGGAAATCGTCAAAAGTATTTTTGGAGAATAATATTAGAAAAAAATCAGAAATAAGAAATGTTATATTATCTATTCGACTATTTAGACAAACTGGATATCCCGGGAGCGGGAATGTTCCGTTATGTTTCATTCAGGGCGGCGATGGCGTTGGTGTTTTCACTGTTAATATCAACCATTATAGGACGTAGGATCATTGATAAATTACAAAAATTGCAAATTGGCGAGATTGTGCGAAATCTGGGACTTGAAGGTCAGTTAAGCAAAAAAGGGACTCCCACAATGGGAGGAATTATCATTATCATAGCCATTCTGACCCCTGTGTTGCTCTTTGCTAAATTAGGTAATATATACATCATACTAATGTTGATCACTACTATTTGGTTAGGCGCGTTAGGCTTTTTGGACGACTATATCAAAGTTTTCAAGAAAGACAAAGAGGGGCTGCATGGTAAATTCAAAATAGTAGCTCAAGTAGGTCTGGGATTAATTGTAGGGCTGACGCTATACCTAAGTCCGGATGTGATTATACGGGAAAATATGGAGTTCCGCAATCAGGATGACGTTATAGAGCGTGTAAGCTATGTAGCCGACGGCGCTAAATCCACCCAGACTACCATTCCTTTCATGAAAAACAATAATCTTGATTATGAGGATATTGTAGGTTTCATGGGCGATTACGCGGAACCTGCGGCATGGATTGTGTTTGTGATAATCGTTATCTTTATTGTGACAGCAGTGTCCAACGGCGCTAATCTCACCGACGGGTTGGACGGGCTTGCCGCCGGTAGCTCAGCCATTATCGGCGTAACGCTGGGCATATTGGCTTATGTATCGGGACACTTGGAATTTGCCTCCTACCTCAATATCATGTTTATACCGGGGAGCCAGGAACTCGTTATTTTCGCCGCCGCTTTTATCGGGGCGACCGTCGGATTTCTTTGGTATAACGCGTTTCCCGCGCAAATATTTATGGGAGATACGGGTAGTCTGACGTTGGGCGGAATTATCGGCGTCTTCGCGGTGGTTATCCATAAAGAGTTGCTTTTACCTATATTATGCGGTATATTCTTTGTGGAAAGCCTTTCTGTTGTGATGCAGGTCTCATACTTCAAATACACGAAAAGGAAATACGGAGCAGGCAAACGCATCTTCAAGATGACGCCGTTGCATCATCATTTCCAGAAACAAGGTAATTCAGGCGTACAGGCTTTATGGCAAAAACCGATAAATTCTGTTCCCGAATCTAAAATAGTAGTCCGTTTTTGGATCATTGGAATTATTTTGGCGGTTATAACACTGGCTACATTAAAAATGCGATAACAATATGAATAAGATAATCATCTTAGGAGGAGGCGAAAGCGGGGTTGGCTCGGCTATACTGGCTCAGGCGAAAGGATTTGATGTATTCTTATCCGATAACGGAGCTTTGCAAGATAAATATAAAGTCGAACTGGAGCAGTACGGTATCCCTTATGAAGAAAAAGGGCATACCGAAGATTTGATCCTTGCCGCCACGGAAATTATAAAAAGTCCCGGCATCCCCAATTATGTGCCTCTTGTACGGAAAGCCAGGGAAAAAGGCATTCCCATCCTCTCCGAAATGGAATTTGCCAAAAGATACACTTCGGCTAAAATGATATGTATCACAGGCAGCAATGGCAAAACCACCACCACCAGCCTGATATATCATATATTGAAATCGGCGGGACTGAATGTAGGACTGGGCGGAAATATAGGACGAAGTTTCGCGCGGCAGGTAGCGGAAGAGAATTTCGATTATTATGTTTTGGAACTAAGCAGTTTCCAACTCGAGAATATGTATTCTTTCAAAGCGGATATTGCTATTTTGCTCAATATCACACCCGACCATCTCGACCGGTATGACCACGATATGCAAAAATATGTCGACGCGAAAATGCGCATTACAAGGAATCAAACGGAAGAAGACGCTTTTATCTTTTGGGAAGAAGACCCCATTGTGAACAAAGAGATAAAGAAACTTGTTTCTAAAGGGACGCAATATCCATTCGCCGAACACAAGACAGGCAATGCGATTGCTTATTTGAAAGATAACAACCTTATCATAAATACACCTAAATCTGTTTTCAGTATGGAACAAGATTTATTAGCGCTGGAAGGCACGCACAACCTTTACAATTCCCTTGCATCCGGAATTACAGCCAAATTATTGGATATTACAGACGAAAACCTTCGTTTGTCGCTTAGCGATTTTCAGGGAGTGGATCACCGTCTCGAAAAAGTAGCCAAGGTCAGAGGCGTTCAATTTATCAACGACTCCAAAGCCACCAATGTCAATTCATGTTGGTACGCGCTGCAAAGCATGAAAACAAAAGTGGTGCTTATACTGGGCGGTACCGACAAAGGAAATGATTATTCCGAAATAGAACAATTGGTGAAAGACAAGGCGCGGGCATTGGTCTTTCTCGGAGTGGACAATCGTAAATTGCATACGTTTTTTGATGGGAAGGTAAGCGAAATAGTTGACACATCTTCGATGAAAGAAGCTGTCGAAAAATCGTACGCTCTGGCTAAAGAAGGCGATACCGTTTTATTATCGCCATGTTGCGCGAGCTTCGACCTCTTCCGAAACTATGAAGACAGAGGCGAACAATTTAAAGATTATGTTAGAAAATTGTAATCAGATATGAAATTCAATTTTTTAGGACGGGTATTTAGAGGAGATAAAGTGATATGGGGCATATTCATTGCACTGTCTATCATCTCTTTGCTCGAAGTTTTCAGCGCCACCAGCACGATTGCTTATCGCCAACAAAACCACTGGGCGCCAATACTTCGCCACACCACCTTCTTGCTCATCGGATTCGCCGCGGTCATGTTTTTGCAGAGAGTCCGCAGCCGTTTTTTCTCTATCTTGCTGCTCGGCATACCGGTATCAGCCATATTACTCATCGTGACGATGATCTTGGGGGAAGATGTAAACGGCGCGCAGCGATGGTTGGGAATAGGAGCGATTACCATCCAGCCTTCGGAGATCGCCAAAATATCCGCTATCGGATTTGTCGCGTTTTTCCTGAGTAAGATGAAACCCGACAATGAGAGCTGGGTATTCAAAACCCTTATTATAGGCATAGTAATACTCTGCATGCTCATTGCTCCCGAAAATCTGTCCACGGCATGCCTGTTGTTTGGCGTTTGCTTCTTGCTCATGTTTATTGGACAAGTCAAAATAAAAAAGCTGTTTATGGTAGCCGGCTTCGGAATTCTTATGGCAGCAATGCTATATGGCAGCCTGACTATTTTGCCCAACGATTTTTCGGAAAAATATTTACCGGGACGCTTAGCCACATGGAAAAGCCGCATAGAAAGGCATTCCGGCGATGATAAGGCGACAATGAATGCCGACGGAACGATTGCTTATAAAATAACCGATGATAATTTTCAGGTTTCTCACGCGAAGATAGCAATATCAAATGGCGGAATTATCGGCTTACCCGGTAGCGGATCAGAAAGGGATTTCCTTCCGCAAGCCTATTCGGATTTTATTTTCGCTATTATTTTAGAAGAGACCGGACTTTTAGGCGGTTTAGTCGTCCTGCTATTATATATTGTGCTGATGTTTCGTTGTGGAACATTGGCTTTGAAATGTGAAAAGAAATTTCCCAGATACCTTATATTGGGTTCCGCGCTTATACTCACTATTCAGGCATTAGCGAATATGGCTGTGGCTGTCAACCTGATTCCGGTGACTGGTCAACCCTTACCTTTGATTAGTAGGGGAGGTACATCCACGATTATTACCTGCGCCTATTTTGGCATTATTTTGTCATGTTCCTCACAGTTGAATGGCTCTGACCACGAAGATGTGGATGAAAGTGTTGCGAATGTGGATTTTGAACCCAATGAAAATGAAACAGAATGAAGAAAAACTTGAGAGTGATAATTAGTGGTGGTGGAACCGGCGGACATATATTCCCGGCGATAGCGATAGCCAATACAATAAAAAGTCGTTTCCCCGACTCGCGTATCTTATTTGTAGGTGCGGAAGGACGCATGGAAATGGAGAAAGTACCTGCTGCCGGTTATGATATTATCGGGCTGGACATAGCCGGATTTAACAGGCAAAATCCATTCAAAAGTTTCTCCAGTATCTGGAAATTCCGAAAAGCCCTTAAAAAGGCGGGTAAGGTAATTAAGGATTTTGATCCGCATATAGTCGTCGGCGTCGGAGGCTATGCCAGCGCTCCTATCCTATACAAAGCGAACGCGTTGAAGATACCGACTCTTGTTCAGGAACAAAACTCTTATGCCGGTCTTACAAATAAATTTCTGGCGAAAAAGGCATCTGTGATTTGCGTCGCTTATGACGGAATGGATCGATTTTTTCCAAAAGACAAGATTGTATTGACGGGTAATCCTTGCCGCGAAGAACTGTTATCGCCATCCATTAAGAGAGAGGACGCGTATGCCGAATTTAATCTTGATCCGGCAAAGAAAACGCTTCTCGTGATAGGGGGTAGCTTAGGGTCGCGAACAATCAATAAAAGCTTGTTATCGAACATCGACACATTATCAAAATCGGATGTG
>JAISKQ010000292.1 GCA_031260865.1 Prevotella sp. | reverse complement strand
GCTTCTTTTACCGAGATGGATTTTCTTATTTGAGTGATAATCGTTTCATCAATGGTCATTGTCTGTATTTTTTAGTTATGTTACAAAAATAAGATTTTTCGGTAATATAATATGCTTTTTGTGTTATAGTCTTTTATATGTCGAGATTAATTGATTAAAAATTCTTTTGAAATTTGATAAATAATTCGCAACATATATTTATCTTTGCTCTATGTATGAAAATATATTCAAATATTTAGAATTCGCACTCCCTATACATAATTGTGTGATTATACCGGGATTAGGAGGTTTTATATTGAATCCGGAGTCGGCGGTCTTGCTGACTGACGGATTGATTCCTCCTAAATATACGGTTGCTTTCAATCCTGATTTGAAGCATGATGATGGAATCTTGATAAATCTTTATAAGAAAGACGAGAATTTATCTTATAATGTTGCATCACAGAAGATAAAAGATTTTGTTAGAGATATTAAAAAGAATATTTTTGCAGGTAAGACTATCAATTGCGGCAATATAGGGCAAATTTCGACTGACGATAACAATAAGATTATATTCGTAGCAAATAAGTTTTTCATATTTCCCGAATCTTATGGTTTAATGCCGATTGAGTTGAGTCGTTTGGTAGATGTAGAGAGACATCGGGCGGTAATTGGTCAATCCTCGCTGAGATATAGATTAGGCGGAGTTGCCGCGGCAGCGATAGCGTTGTTTTTATTTACGATACCGTCTATTAATATAAAAGAAAATTCTTCTACGTCATATAATCAACAAGCCGATTTTGTCTATTCTTTATCTGAGTCTTTTAGTTCGATGGAAAAAAAGAATGAAAAAAGCGAGGAAGAGAAAACTGTCAATAAGGAACAAACCTCATCGCGGACATATTATATAATCGTAGGAGGTGAAGAATCGGAATCTATGGCTGAACGCTTATTGGAAAAGGTCAAGAAAAATGGATTTAAAAATGCGGCGATAGTACAGTCGGATAGATATAGAATATATGTCGCGTCGTTTACCGATAAAACGGTCGGTAACTCATATTTGGAAACTTTCCGAAAAGAAAATCCTCAGTATAAAACAGCTTGGTTGTATTCAAAGTCTAATTAATTATATTGTTGGATATCAATAAATAAAAAAGCCTGAAAGAATCAGGCTTTTTTATTTGTCATTTTGTTTTCAAATTCGGCTTATTCTTTTTCCCCGTAAGCCAAGTCTCCCGCGTCGCCCAATCCCGGAAGAATATAGGCAGCCTCATTCAATCCCGGATCAATAGCCGCCGCCCAGATTGTGGTTTTTTCTGATGGAAAATTTTGCGCGCAATATTCTATTGCTTGTTGGCTGGCGATGATTGTCGCTATATGGACATGGCTCGGCTCACCCCTTGTTAATAAGGCTTGATAGGATAAATCCATGCTTCCTCCGGTTGCTAGCATCGGATCAGTCAGGATCAGTACTTTATTGTTTATCTGAGGGGATGCGATATATTCAATATGAATATGAAAACTTTGGTGATTTTCCCTGTATTTGCGATAGGCGGAAACAAAAGCGTTTTCCGCTTTGTCGAAAAACTCCAAGAAGCCGTGATGGTAAACCAGTCCCGCACGCAATATTGTGCCGATAACGACCGAATCGACCGGTACATTCGTGATGGATGTGCCTAGTGGCGTTTGGGTTTCTAGAGGAGAATAATTTAAAGTTTTACTTATTTCATAAGCCATTATTTCTCCTATGCGTTCAATGTTTCGTCTAAAACGCATACTGTCTTTTTGTATATCTACGTCACGTAGTTCACTAACAAAACGGTTGAGAATAGTGTTTTGCTCGGAAAGATTAATAACTTTCATGTTGATATTTTGGTCTTAAAGATATATGTTTTCTTTCAAATTTATAGTTTATAGAATATAAAAATTATTCATTCCATATTTCCCAAGCGGCGACTGCCTGCAATTTGAACATTTCCGCGCCGTTCTGTACCGTTGCGCCTTGCTCTTTTCCCAATCTAAGGAATTTTGTTTCGGCAGGGTTATATACTAAGTCGTATAGCAAATGATTGGCGGTTAATAAATGATATGGAATCTCCGGGGCGTCATCAACATTAGGAAAAGTGCCTACAGGCGAAGTATTTACAATAATAGTATATTCGTCTAAGATTTCTTGATCAATCTCTTTATACGAAATCTGTTCTTTTTGGGGAGTGCGTGATACATAAAGCCATTCGATGCCTAAATTTTGCAATCCTCCTTGTACGGCTTTGGATGCTCCTCCTGTTCCCAGAATCAGCGCTTTATGATGTTTAGCCTTATTTATTAATGGCTCTATGGAATTTTGGAATCCTATAATGTCGGAATTATATCCCACCAATTTTGTCTCGCCATTAATGTGAGTGACCTTTATTACATTAACAGCCCCGATTTCTTTTGTCCGGCTATCCAAATCGTTCAGGTAGGGGATAATTTTTTCTTTATATGGTATCGTTACATTAAGCCCTTTGAGGGTAGGGTGGGAGTGGATAATTTCTGTAAACAGGCTAATATCCGGAATCTCGAAATTCAGATATTCAGCATCAATCCTTTCACCCTGAAACTTTTCGGTAA
>JAISKQ010000237.1 GCA_031260865.1 Prevotella sp. | reverse complement strand
TTTTCGTTTAGCCTTTAAGCCCGTAGCGGGTCGTCCTATGAAGTGGGCGTTAAAGCGTTTTTGCTTCCTTTTGCGGCTTTGGGCAAAAGGAAGGCAAGCAATCTGTGATTGCGCGCAGGAAAAAGAACCAACAAAAAATTTAAAGTTTTGAGTGTACAAGTGTACAAGTTACAAGAAAAAGAAGAATGGTGCGAAGCGATGATTGAAAACTGTTACTTTTGTCACTTTTTTGAAATTAAATCATCACCTCCTCAACTTTTTGGGTCAACCCGGATTCTTGTGGAGAAATCTAAATTGCTTCCGGCTTTAACCGGACAAATAATTTATAGAAGTTAGGAAAGGATTGGAATAATTTGATTTTGCTGATAACTTTTCTATTTGAAATCAATAAAATAGCTATCTTTATCGGACAGTTTTCAAGGAAAATTTCTTCCTTTATCTTAGCGTCCAATACACAAGACACAAAGAACAACAGACTGAATGACAAATAATACTATAATTCATTACCAAAATTAACACAAAATGGAAAAGAAAGATGAAAAGGCGGAAGCCTCAAAGCCGATAGTGTACATGACTACCGATATTAGTTCCGCGGGACTGATGGCTGTATATGCAGCGTTGAACCGGAAATTGGAGGGCAAGGTGGCAGTGAAAATCAGCACCGGCGAACCCGGTGGGAAGAACTTTTTACAACCTTCGCTCATCAGGGAATTAGTGCAATCGGTAAAAGGTACGATTGTGGAATGTAACACGGCTTACGGAGGTTCGCGCGAAGACTCGGATATGCATTTGCAAGTGGCGCGTGACCACGGCTTCACCGCTATTGCCGATGTGGATATTATGGACAGAGAAGGTGAAATCAGCCTACCTTTCGCCAACGGCAAAAATATAACGGAAGATTTTGTAGGGTCACACTTTCGCAATTATGATTCGTTCCTTGTTCTTTCGCACTTCAAAGGTCACGCGGCGGGCGGATTTGGTGGAGCAATTAAAAATATTTCCATAGGGATTGCTTCTTCCGGAGGAAAGGTTTGGATTCATAGCGCGGGTAATAGCAAACAATTTCCCATCATCGACTGGGAGCTTCCACAAGACCCTTTTTTGGAATCGATGGCTGAAGCCGCCGGAGCAGTGATGACAGCTCTTGGCGACAATATGCTTTACATCAGTGTAATGAACCGTCTGTCGGTCGATTGCGATTGCAATGCGGAGCCTGCCGAACCCGACATGCACGACATCGGTATTCTCGCGTCCATTGACCCTGTGGCATTGGACAAAGCCTGTGTTGACCTTGTTTATGCCGCTCCTGACGGACATTCGCTCATCGAACGCATGGAATCGTGCAACGGCATTCATACGTTGAACCACGCGGCGGCGCTTGGCTTAGGCAGCTTGAAATACAAATTGGTAAACCTGGATTAAAGAAATTGAGGGAAGTCTATAAAAATAGGAAAGAGCTAGATTTTCATCTAACTCTTTCCTTTCTGTCGGGATACCAGGATTCGAACCTGGGACCCCCTGCTCCCAAAGCAGGTGCGCTAACCGGACTGCGCTACATCCCGTTTTTTTCGTATTGCGGTGCAAAGGTATAATATTTTTTTTTATCTCAAAACAAAAATGCAAAAATTTAGACCTATTTCTTTATCGATGGTGAGCGAATGGCTTTATATAGCCTTTGGAGACCGTTTTGAATTGGTCGAAAGTGTCTGACAAATTCAAAATTAAATATCTTCGACCTCCTTTATCAAGCGAATGAGTGGGTTGGTAAAGCGATGCCATAGTTTACGTATGCCAAAATAAGGACGCGATATTCAATTTGCCATCCGGTAGGCCATTCTTTCAACGAAGCGGGTTCATAATTAACTAATGGAAAACTTTCCAACCCTTTTATTAAGAGTTTTTTGTCAACTTGCCTGATGTTCATTTTTTTTTAGCTGGTTTTAAAGCCGGCTAAAAGATTAAATTTTCTCTCAGTTGCATTTCGGTTGCATTTCAGTTTTTCGCAACCCCTAAAAACCAATATAAGCCGCTAATAATTAGCGACTTATATTTATTTTCAGCGGAGAGATAGGGATAATATAAAATATTGAACATCATCTATTTATTACATTTGGTATCATTGCAGTATCCCAAAAGGTATAAATTGAAAGTTTAACTTTCTTTATAAAATCAAAGATAAGAAAATTATCAATATACTAGATCGTCATAATCGAACACTAATTATTTCTCCTTTTCTTAACCGAGAAAGGAATATATTATAGTCCCTACCGACACAGTTGTTTGGTAATTCTTCACGATTGATTCCGGCTTGTTTCAATAGCGAATCTTTAAAGTAATTCTTTTGGAAATAGAAACCATTTTGTGCTTTCGTAATATATGCTTGATTACACCATTCGACAAACTGAATAAGTTTTGTTTTATTATACGTTTTGCCACTTTCTAAGCCTATTTTGTACAAATCACACCAACCCACTGTTTGCCGTATCATCTCTTTGCTATCTTCTATATCAATGATTGGTTCAATACTTGCCCACGTCTTGAATCCAGCTTCATGTAATAATTGCATTGCTTTGATTCTTTCGGAATTAGGGCTTGCATTGGGTTCAAGTTCATCGTTTCCCGTGAGAGTGAACCCTATTGCTATCATATTTCGATGGTCTGAAAAGTAATTTTGCATAACACCACCCATTGTCGTTAAACCGGAACATCCAATGAATGCAAACAAGGGATTTTCAGCATTTTTTGTCAGAACTTTTACCTTAACACCATTGTCAAGGCACTTTTTCATTGCGAACAACGTCAAGTCCATTGTTAAGTCTAAAAACGGGTCGGTTGTGAAGCTAAAAAACAAACCACATTCTTGTAATTCTGAAAGGTTTTGCATCAATTCTTTTTCAAAAACATCAATTGCATGGTCTTCATCTCTGAAACACTTTTTCAAATTGGTCTTTAAACTCCACACATGGGATAATACACCCTTTTTCAAATAGCAGTATGTGCAGTTATTTGAGCAACCAACATAGAAGTTACAAGCCCAATAGCTATACTCCCCTGCTTTACCCGATGGATTATAGATTGCTTTTCCTTTGAATGGTTTTGTTATCATGGTTAATTAGATAAGTTTCTTATTAATCTTCGTGTTCTTTTGTGTGCTCGATTATTGCACGTCCTATTTGCATTTCGTCTCTTAGTCCCTTTTCAATCTCTGGTTTCATTATCAACATAACCAAAACCTTGATGTCTCCGAAATAGGTTATTGTTTGTCCATATTGTTCTTTGTCGTATAAAATCTTTATCTCTTCAAACCCTTTGACTAAAGCAACCATAAAAAGACGATACAACTGAAAAGGATGAAAATATAAATCACCAATGTAGATGCCAGAATGCACACCAGTATCTTTATCTTCTATTTGGTCGAATTTAACTCGTGCAAATTGAGCGTCGGTTTCAGAAGAGCCTTCTCCATTACAGATAGGACACTCTTCGTCTTTATAATGGGTTATGTAATCTTTGTCTCGATACTCCCATTCAACCTCGCCAGTACCCTTGCACTCCTTGCATTTTATAGAGTCTTTATCTATAGTCAATCGAGCTTTTGTTAACTCTTTGGCTACATCAGCAATTTTTGCAGTAATACTGCTTAGGTTCTTGCTTTCAAGATCATTTACCAACTTATTTGCGTTCGGGTATCTATCATTCGTTTGATAACCGAGGGTCAAATGCTCATTTGGTATTTGGATCAACACATGACCATCGGAGGCACTTACAAGCCCATCTTTCAGATTAGGAAATGTCATAAGTGGTCTTAGTTCGGTATCTGTTCCTGTGAATAGATTAAGTAGGAAGTCATTTATTGCATTCATATTGGTTTTGAATTTAAATTTTTGATAAATGGGTTTCGGTTAAATACTCGCTACAATCCCATAGACTTAGTTTACCTTTAACATCCAGAATAGGATGCTCAAATAGAAAAGGATTGGCTAATACCCAATGGTAATGATTAGGTAAAGCCCACACAGATGGATGATTTTCAATACAATCGATAATATCTACGTATCCTATGATGGCAGATTTTATGAATTCCATCTTACACCACTCATACTCTGTATTGTATTTCATCATATCTTCCAATTGCTCTTTTGTTACAATCATATCCCAAGGAGTATGATCTAACTTTTTATCTGCACCTGCATGGATATATACACATCCTCTGTGCTTTGTTTTCCAAGTTCTGTTTTCGACATCTTTTATCCCGGCACAAATTAAGTGCGCCCAAGGTTGTTTAATTGTTATTGCTTTCATTTGCTACATTTATTATCTGTTACAGAATACTCCGCATTTAGTGGCATTATTTACAACCGAGTACATTTCTTCTGGAGCTATCATCATAGATTGTGCTACACGTTTGAACTCTCTTAGGTTCGGAATACTAGGTATTATGTGATAGTATTCTTCTCTTTGGTCTTGTATATCTTCTTCAAGAGCTATAATTTTATCAAATTCATCTGGCACCATGTATGCCATTGCTTTATATTCTTTCTTGCTTTTGTAGTAGCAGTTGTAACATCCCCCCCTTTGCATATATGGAGGAAAATTAGGAGCGATTCCTGCTGCTGCTAATATTTCATGACACATTTGTCTATCAATACCATTATCAGCTAAAGGATAGGAATATTTAACCCATGGTAGTAACCCATGATTACCAGTCCTCATATCTTTTTCGTTTGCATTTAGCCCTATCATAATTTCTACTCCTTCATCTTTGAACTGCTTTAGATAGTTGTCGATAGGCTCTATCTTGAACATACGTGTACAAAACCTTTGATTGAATGATGGAAAGAACTTAGCATATCTTATATAATCATCAAGGCTTCCCCATTCTTCGTTTTTCACTTTGATTATTTTAAAATCATTGTTGTGAAATTCTCTTATCTTTTTCTCAACAGTATTGAGACTGGCATATAATGCTAGATGTTCATTTCCTGTATCAGAAAATATTGCATCTGCTTTGTTACCATACAGAATAGCCATTGTCCGACTTTCCACGCCACCAGAGAATGATAGTAACTTTTTCATTTTAAAAAAACTTGTTTGAATGTGAGTTGGGGCTGTTGTAGCTCTTGTATTTTCACTTTAATCTGCTTAGATACACTAACAGACATATTACTTGTAGAATCTTTATGATAATTCAGCATCCAGTTCAATCCCTCTATTAATGCTTTTTCTTTATTATCATATAATTCATCAGAATGAAAAGATTGCCCTTGTGTGTTTGTACTCACAAATCCACTGTAATTCCATTTTCCATTATCTTGAACAACATCTAAATCATTATGGGAAGCCCAACCTTCTTTGTGGATAAATTCTAATTTCATTGGTTGTCTATTTAGATTAGAAACTAAAGTCGTAGTATTCTTCCTTGATTCCAAAAACTATGTTGACCTTTGAATATTCTGTTTTGGCTTTGGTTTTGCCTTCGACTAATTGGATGATTCCGTCTTCATCGAAAAGTTCTTTTTCATCTTTTCTATCAAACTCGTAAGAATCCTCGAAAATAATCTTGTTATATACTTTTCTCCATGCTCCCCATTTCCAGACGATAGTTTCATCATATCCATTCAGTTTTTCATACTTATAATCTTGGCTCTCACTCATTCCAAGATCATCTATTCGCTCTGGTAAATACTGTTGAATGACAACCGTCTTGAAATCTTTACTTACGCTCATCACTTCGTAAGCATGACGATCAGTCCACAATAGGACAGTAGCACCTTTTCCAACCTCTGGAATAGATGAATTGCTACTCATTAGCATATTGATGAAGCTACCGGTTTCTATTGATGGCTTTAGCTGTTTTTGCTTGAATACTTTATTTTCCATTGCTTTTACTTTTGGTTTAAATTATGGTGTAAATCTATTATTATCCATTTTTCTAATCTTCTGTTTCAGGTATTTCCGTTTCTAAAATTTCAACCATTTTCACACCGGATATTTTGCATATCAATCGGATAACAAAGCGGATATGCTGCTTTGATGCTTCGTCGTGATAAATGGTTAAGACAATCTTTTTCATGGAAGTATCACTTTTTGAAAAGCCTTGATAGTATAAATCGAACGGGCTGATTTATTTTGCCGTTGCTATTTCTTACTTCGGCTATTTGTCCCCAGACCGGATGCCCTATTTCTCCGTAATTTGATATAACACAGAGTGTTCTGAAATCTTTCTCCGAACATTGATAGCCCCTTAAAATTTCTTTGAACCTATCCCAGTTCCTTTCTACCCCATCATCCGGAGGAATAATAGAATTTAAAAAATCTCCTCCTCTTACAATCTCCTCAGGAAGAGGAGATATATTCTTTTCTTTTATTTCTTTTACTTTACTTTGTGTACTTCTGTTATCATTAACCGGGTTATTGTTTACATTAACTGGGTTATTGCTTGCATTAACTGGGTTATTGCTTGCATTAATTTGTTCTTTGAGTGCACCTAGTAAATATTCTTTTTTCCAATCAATCTGTTTTCTCCGTTCGATAGCAGTCAAATATCTTTGTTGAATACCTTCCGATGTCAGTACCTTATATTGGTTAAAAACCTCTTCATCAAATAAGCCTACTTGTATAGCTTTCGTTATTATTTCAGATGCAGTACCCTCACTTACCCCAACAGTGTCAGCAATAAGAAAAGATAAGTCTTTATTCCACTTTATGTAATACCCTTTGTCCTGGTAGATATTACATAGCAGACAAATAATAACGGATGTAGAGTTTGCTCCACAAGCCATAAAAATGCGTCTTATTTTTATATCGGAAAAGAAATTCACATCAAAAGGGAAATAGTCTATTCCTGTTTTTAGAGGTCTTGCCATATACTTGTCAATAGTAGCCCCACCCGAAAGCAGGGCTAAAATCCTGTTTAAAGAGTTATTGTTCTGACTTCGGTGTCAGAAAATAGGAATACATCCATTATCGGTGTTTCTTTGACTTCGATTATTTCATAATCTATTAATATTCCTTCCATGCTTTTGACTATGACATCTTTTGCGTTTTGTAGGTTGGAAGCCTGAGCAAGCATATTTACTTTCGTCTTTTTCTCCAAACCGCTTTTTTCGTCCAAAGTGATGAAGGCAATAACAGTTTTGTAAAATCTATCACCTTTTTCATTGAAGAATAATTCATAGAGAGGGTAACGACTGATATCTGCGATAGTAAATTCGCCGGATACATACGGTTTAATTTCTTCAATCGTTCTAGCTTCTGCTTCTGTCCAAGACATAGCATCAATCAAATACGGTTCTGTTACCTTTTTCCGCATTCCGTTCTCCAGTATCTTTTCGTACTGAACTTTTGATAAAAACCAATTGTGCATAATATTAATTTTTAGTTATTTATATTTAGTGGTTTTCAAATATTTAGTTAGTAATTCTATTCCTTCGGCAGCAGAGCGAAACACGATGTACAATCCGCCAACTATTTCAACTTCTTTCTGGAATTGTATTTGATGATCCGATTGATCGTTGGTTTCTGTTTTTGTTTCCAAGCATAGGAATTTGTATTCTTTGTTAGGAACCAAGCAGATAATATCCGATACACCCGGTACTACTCCTTGCTTTTTCATCCTTTCTGCTTCTCGTTTATCTCTTTTGCCACCATTGGGAACCGCAAACAGAAGTTTTCCGAGTTTGGGAAATATCATTCTCGCGGTATTGAAGAATGCTTCCTGTATAGCATCTTCAATGTGCTTCGGTTTGGCTCGTTGTGTATCTGAATCTTGTTTAGTAAAGCAAGCTAGACAAACATCTTTACCTCGAAGGGGTTTATTTCCGCATTTACAATTCATTTGTCACACTTCTTTAGTTTACTTAATCTATGTTCCAAATACAGAGCTTTACTCATAATTATGCTTTCTCTACCCGTAAGTCTCCTTTCTTTCACGAGTACCCGAAAACTGTCTGCTTGTAGTTTCAGCAGGTTTATCAATTCGTTTTTGTCTTTATTTGTTATCTGATACATAGGGCTTGCCGGTTATTATTTTACTTTTTCGTACTTAGAAAGTTCCGTTTTTAGTTTCTTGTTTTCTTCTTCGAGTTCCACTATGTATGATTCACGTTGTCCACGTTCTACAAGAAGTTTTTTATTGAGAATATGATCGGGTATTTTATTGAGTCCGAATATCTCTTTGTTTTTGTCAGATTTGTTTTTCATATCTGTTATTCTTTGTAGAATGCCTGAAATCTCACTACTCCCATATATTCCGGGGATTTGATAAGTCCATCTCCACGTCCGTTAAGCGCTTCGGCTCCCGGTTCGTCAATAACTACAATCGAGTCAATATCTTTTGGCACCCGAAAGCATACTTGCACAGGGAAGTTCACTTTTGCGTCTCCTGTGATAACTTTGGTAGATGCCCTTTGTGTAGCTGCTATTATACGGAAGCCGGATGAACGTCCTTTTTGAAGAAGTATTCTTAGATTCTCTTCAAGTGATTTATCTTCTCCAACACATTGACGTTTCATCTTTGGTCTTCCATTTTGGTAACAACCAATCTCTACCATCTCATATTTCTTCAGCTCGTTCCCTTTGCGAGAGTTAGCAACAGCATCGGCAAACTCGTCAAAAACAATCAATGTTTTGTGCGAAACGCTTTTTTTAACACGGCTTTCCATTTCTTCCACAAGTTTTTTCATCTCACGCTCGATATTTTCTATATCATTGACTACCCATACTCGTGGATTGGACCGGTAAGAAGTAAATTCAAACTTGGGATCGAAAATATATACTTCGTGTATGCCTGCCGTAAGAACATATTCGATAGTAGATTTGATAGATACCGATTTTCCGGAGCCGGTAGCCCCACAAATAAGCATGTGCGGTGTAGAATGATTATCCATATTCCAAATAACAGAGCGTTGGAAATTATCTATTCCGATAGGTATTCTGTACCCTTCTAATTTTGTTTTGTCCCACGCCAGAATAGCATTGCTTTTCTTTCCCGACTCGATAGCAAGGTAAGATTTGCCGTCATATACGAATAAGTCTTTTTGTATGCGCACATTGGGAACATTGAGCGCATTGGCGATATCTAATCTGTATTTGTTAACGTTGGATATAGATATTCCTGCACTCATTTCGAGAAGGTATGAAGAGCTTGAATATCCATCGAATGTATGTTGTACTTTGGCAACAATACCGAATGAGCGTAATACGTGCTCTATCTTTTGTTCGTTAGTCATGTCTTTGTTCGTTAAATCGTAAGGGATAAATTGTTCTGTGAATTTCTTGAAATTTCTTACCACTTTTGGAGTTATGGTAGATAGAGAAGCATCACGAATCTTTTTCAATCGCTTTTGGATAAGTTCTTTTTTATTCTCCGGAATATTGAAGTCTTCTACTTCGGCAATCATTGTTTTTGCCCAGAACTCGTATATTTCCGCTTTGTCGGTAAGATTATCGTTATCATTAATCAGATATACATAATCTGAATCATTGACCGCACGTATCATTCGGCTAAGAGGTTCATACAAAATAGCTTCGTAAAGACGGCGGGTATCGGCATCCATAACGCACTTATGTACCGCCAGTTGCGGAGAACCATCTTTGTTTTTAGATGTCTTGTTCTCAATTATCCAAACTTCGTCAATCGTTTCGTCATAAATAGACTCATAGCCTTTAGCATAAGTAATAGCTTGTTTGCCCATTACGAACTTCATATCTTTTTCGTCAGTAAAAGAAGACCTAAGTTTGTGGTCAATAATGACTCTTTTATCTTCATTCGTTATTATGGATAGATCGATAACCAAGCTACAAGGAAGAGGGATGTCAACACCGTTTATTGTCAGCCATGATTGTAGTTTTAGCTCAACGCCCAATACTTCTTTTATTTCGGATATATAAGTGTCTATTTCCGCAAGGAAGTTGTTAATGCCTTTGTTGGCTGTTTCTGTTGCATGGTTTATACAGTCTTGAATGGTAGGTCGTGTTTTAGATAGCTTCCATACATTGGCTTTTATCTCGCTGATATGGTTGAACGCTTCCTGTTGCATATCCACTATGTCGCAAACCACTCCATACTGTAACTGTCGGAAATATAATTCCAAAGCTTTGTGATAAGCCTGTCCTGCTATTGTCGTGGAAGATGATTTTCCCAACTCATAGTACAGGTAACGCATTTCAAACTCTTTCTCATTACGAGCGAATGTGTTTACTCTGGAATAAGACCATCTGTCGATAAGAAAATTTGAAAGAAGTTCATCGACCTGTTCTTTGCTGTATGTTTGATAAATACTGCTCATTTCAATCCGAGGTCTTGTTGTTGATAACCTTCTTCTTGCTTTTTCTTTAGATCGGCTTTCTTTTCATCTCCTGATTTTTTAGGAGTATTTTTTGTCCGCAATTCATCTACCGTTGTATCTCCGTCTTTTAGAGATTGAATTATACCCAGAAGCAAAGCAATCTCTTCGGACTTAATTTGATTTACAGTCTGTTTACCACAGAATTTAATCACTTCTTCCTCTGTGATGGCATAATTGTTTTTGAGTTCATTGAGGACGGATGTACGTTTTTTCAAAAGCTTATCGCTATCGGACAGGTCGCCTGTGATAAGTTTCTGTGAAGCATTGTAGATTCGCTCTGTGATAGCTTTGGGTACGACCGAAAATACAGCATTTCGGTATGCTATTGCATTGGCTGCGTTACCTGTGACCGTAACCATGTCGTCAGAGAAGCGTTTACCGTCTTTGTTGGTAATACTTCTTCTTACCTCAAAAGCAGAAGCTACATTAGTTTCCAAGTCCCAACAAGTCCCACGGCTTACAACTTCTTTGTCTGTAATTTGCACTACCTTAGCTTCGGTACGCATATTACCCCAGTTGGAAACTATAATCTTAGCAAGGTGTACGGATGGACCGGTAATAGGCTTGCCACCTCTGGGTAAAGCATAGCTACATGACTGTGCCGTAGGTAAATCCATTGTCGCGAGTACAATACTATTGTCAATGCAGCGTCTAATATCTCTGGGATAGCGTTTAGCTGTTGCTACCTGCGAGTCGATATTTGCTCGTTCAAGAGCATCTACTTGCATTACTTGTACGCTTTCTGCTTCAAGCGAAAGAACTTCGTAGTTGTCTAAATTTGAATTTTCCATCATTATGTGTTTTAATTGTCTGATTTATACTTTTCTTCGTAGTATCTCTCCATTGTTCTGTCTTCGGCAGATTCGTCATAATCTTCTTCCTCGAATATGTCTTCATCATCCGGAGCGTAACCCATTCCTTTAGTTCCTGTATCGAAAATCATAACTGAATATTTTTAATGTTGTTCCGGTCGGGGACTCGAACCCCGCGCTCTCCTCTATTCGTTTACCGGATACCACCTAACACCTCGAATGTAGGCTTTCCAGAGCCTGATTATATTTGGTCGAACCACGTTATTTTCTTTCTGAGACAGTGAATGTTTCTTCAAAAGTTCTCATCGTCTTTGTCTATTTCGTTAGCCGCTTTGCAGCAGAAGTAGAATATTATCCCTATGAATGCTGTGTAAGCTATAATGCCTAAGAACACGCAGGTTATTTTGATTATCATGGCTATCATTGTTTTATGATGTTTACATAGCCGTCGCGCTCAACTACTAATTGACCGGGGGCGGAGTGGTACTCTAACATTTCATTAATTACCTCATCCTGCCGGATGTCGGGGGCGCAATGGTTTACGATAAGAACTATGGCGACAAGCAGCGCTATTGCCAATATGATCTCTTGAATCGGGTTTAACAGGTGTTTCTTTTTCATAAGGTTTGATATTAAGTGTTTACTTTACTCCGTTATTTCGTAATAGGTTGATAACTTCTCTGCGTACCGCGTCTTTGAGGAAGACGCGCTTCTTGTTAGGAAGTATGAGCGTGTCGCCAGGCGAGATGAATTTCTTTCCTTCTCTGATATGTTGTTGAAGCGTGGGACGTGCCATGTAAAGGGCATCCAAACATTCTTCGTAAGACATATAGTTGTCTTTTATGAAGTTTATATCAACGTTTGAAAAGTTGGTACTTCCTGTATTTGTTCGTTCCTTTTTCATATTCATAAGGTTGTATTTTTGATTAGTTGGAAGAACAGGCTTCTATCAGTTCATCGAGGTAGGCGTTTACGCGCTCGCTTTTGAATATCCTGCGTTCGTGAAACAGGATTGTTTCCGATTCGGAGAAGACGTCGGGATATATCCGGTAGAGCGTGGAATGGGATATGCCTAAGGTTTCCAACACCTGCGGCGTGGTGAGCCAGCCCTTGGGGGCACGGTACTCGCGTTTTTTAATAGGTTTCATAACGGATAGGTTTATTTGTTTCGGGTGACTGTGATTTCAAGTCCGTTTTCCCTTGTGGAATAGTTATTAATTCTACTTGAATTAAGTCTGGAAATACAAGCCCTTACTTGATTTGAGGTCAGCGTTTGCGTCACCTTGAAGGTGAATTGATCCCCTACATTCAGAAGCTCGATAGTACCCCGAATGTCAATTTTTTTCTTAACCTTGATTTTTTGTATTGCTTCGTTCATTTTTTTTATTTATTTTTTATAATTACCAAAATTTGGGTAGGATGATTTTAGAAAGCTCATATTCGTACTCTATTTCTAAATTTATTTTATTGATTAAATAGTCAATTGAACTACTTAGCGTATTTTTTAAATCTTCAATATCTATATATTCTTCCCTAAGTTTATAAAATACATAAATTGATAAAAGTGTAATTTTGCCAATTTCAAACATAATATGTATATATATTCTTATACCATTGTTACATATAAACTCTATAAGTCTGCATCCAAATTCATGGCATACAGATATATCGTTCATTATTAAACAGATAATAGTAGCTATGTCTTCGTTTGTAAGACTAGGAATATATGTATTGATTTGATTTAGTATTATAGTTTTCATAATTTTTATTCAATTAATAACAAACCCCACGTTAGCGGATGCCTTCATTCATCACGACTAACGCAGGGCGTTTTATTTTTTTTACTATCTATCTATTATGAAGGCGGATAGATTTTATAAATATTTATATGTTTTTAAAACCGATTACGTATCTTTGAGATTGCGAATCAAAAGATGTTATAGAAGGCAGCGCTCTGCTTTTTGTAACCGGTTCTTGGTTTTTTGGTTTTTGTGGATTACGAGAGCAAAGATAATTCAATAGAATTAATTTTATGCATAAAATCGTCGTGATTTAATCTAATTGAATTAATTTATAATGAATATAAATTAATTTATATGTTAATTACTTTAT
>JAISKQ010000064.1 GCA_031260865.1 Prevotella sp. | reverse complement strand
TTGTTTCTTCCTATAAGGGGCGGGGTCACCGTCTCCACCATGAACGTGGGTCAGGTGTATTATAGCGACAATATGTTTCTGAACCACGCGGCTATAAATCCGCAGTTCAACCTGATGTACTCCTTCTTTAAGTCGGATAATTTTGGCTCGCAATATCAGTTTTACCCGAAAGAAGAAGCAAAGGAACTGTTTGGAGAATTGAACAAGCAACCTGACAACGACAGCATTATCCGGCTGTTGAATACCGACAAGCCTAATATTATCTTATTTATACTGGAAAGTTTTTCGGCGGACGCGGCGCTGGATTCGCTAATCGCGCCTAATATGTCCCGTTTTGCGAAAGAGGGCGTTTTTTTCGATAACTTTTACGCGAACAGTTTCCGTACCGACAGGGGTATCGTATCGGTACTTAGCGGCTATCCCGCCCATCCTACGGCGGCGATAATGAAATATCCGCAAAAGACCGAATCGCTGCCGACAATACCCAAGTCCTTGAAACAGGCAGGTTATGACAACTTATCCTTTTATTATGGAGGCGACGCCGATTTTGCCAACATGCGCTCTTATTTCGTGGGAGCATGTGGCATAAAACAGGTAATAGCCGATAAGGAATTTCCGCTGAATGAGCGCATGACAAAATGGGGAGTTCCTGATAAATTTTTGATTGACAGGGTGTATTCCGATTTAACGAGCACAGAGCAAAAAACGCCTTATTTCAAGGTGGCGCTTACACTCAGTAGCCATGAGCCGTTTGATGTGCCTCGGGGTAAGTTTAAAGAACCGTTTCTGGACGCGGTGCATTATACCGATGACTGTTTGGGAAAATTTGTGGCTGAACTGAAAAAGACGAAGCAGTGGAACAACACAATGATTGTTTTTGTGGCGGATCATGCGATGCAGTCGTATCCAAAAGGATTGAATAACAGCGACCCCGGACGCTTCCGCATCCCGATGATTTGGATCGGAGGGGCAGTGAAGCAACCCGTGAAGATTTCCGGTTACGGATCGCAGAACGATTTGGCTGCCACATTATTGTCTCAGTTGAATATAAAGCACACCGATTTCACCTTTAGCAAGGACATGCTGAATCCCCAAGGGAATAAGTTCGCTTTTTATTCTTATGTCAACGGCTTTTGCATGACGGATACCACCGGTACGGTGACGTATGACAATGATAAGCAAAGCATTATTCATCAGTCGGGCAATCCCGGAATGGAAAAGAAAGCCAAAGCGTTTTTTCAGATGATGTACATGGATTTGGGTAGCAGGTGATAATTCTTAGTTAAACAAACTTCGTCCTAAAGTGTTATTCTTTTATAGGTATATGCGACCTAAACGTATATACTGAAAAATAAAAATATGGAAATAAGCACATTTATCACTAATTACCGCGAGGCATTCGGCGAGGCAGCCGAATTGCCTATTGTGTTTTGGTATTCTGACGAAAAAATTGCAGATACTCAAAAAATTGGCGGCTGTTTTTTCAAAGAAATAAAAACTCTTCGTAACGGCGGCTCAATAAGTTTAAATGCAGAAAATATCGGATGCGGCGGCGGAAAATTTTATATGGGTTTTGCCGAAATGCCCGAATACGTTCCAAATTTTGTTTCGTTGAAAGAAAAATACAAGCAAACGCCCGAAATGTTTGTTGATTCTGTGAAACAACTTAACGTACAGCGCACAAACAGGCAGTTTCTTAATTTTGCGAGAATTGATAAAATCAGCAGTTTCGACGATATTGAAGGCGTTATTTTTTTTGCAACACCCGATATCCTTTCAGGACTTGCTTCTTGGGCGTCTTTTGACAATAATTCGGAGAATGCAGTTGTTTCAAGAATTGGCTCAAGTTGTTCAGATGTTGTTACACAAGTGGTTAATGAACATAAGATAAACGGCAAAAAAACATTTATCGGTTTTTTTGACACTTCGGCAAGACAATACATAGAGGCAAATATTTTAAGTTTTGCCGTTCCAATGTCGCGTTTCAGGGAAATGTACGGCACAATGCGTGCAAGCAGTTTATTCAACACTCACGCTTGGACTAAAATACGCGAAAGAATTAATGATTAATAAAGAAAGAGTTTATTATGAGAACAATAATTACAATACTACTACTCGTGGCTTTGGGTTTCGGCTGCAAATCGGGAAGTTCATTAACCAAAGAAGAAACGAGCGCTTTGATGAACGAAAAAATAGAATCTTCCGACTATACATTTGTCGCTCAGACAGCAATACCGATGGGCGGGAAGTCGGTCAACCTCAATTATCTCTATTCGTTGAAGGTTTCAAAAGATACGGTCAGCGCTTACTTGCCTTATTACGGCAGGGCATATACAGCGCCCATGCCGTCTGAAGATGGAGGTATAAAATTCACGAGCGCCAACTTTGATTATACTGTTTCGGAAAAAAAGAAAGGGATGCGGGACGTCACGATTAAAACAAAGGATACGCAACGGAGATACGATCTGATATTGAGCATAGGAGACAGCGGATACGCCACTCTTTCGGTGAACGAATCTAATCGACAGCCCATCACTTTTTATGGAAAGATAGAATAATTAATAATATTTCGCTTTCTTCGATTGTTTTTTAAGTATAAAAGTTAATATATTTGGAAAATTATTATTTATTTCGCATCCTTATATAGGAACGCCAAATATTTTAGTCGATTTTATGCAAATAACTTTTACTGCTCAGCAGATTGCTACGGTATTAAATGGGACAATTGAAGGGGATTCTTCTATCGTGGTGAATAACTTTTCGAAGATAGAGGATGGAAAACCGGGGACGCTTACCTTTTTAGCCAACCCCAAATATACTCATTACATATACACTACAGATGCCAGTATTGTATTGGTAAATAATGACTTTGTAGCCGAACAGCCCATCAAGGCAACGTTGATTCGCTGTTTCAACGCGTACGCCGCTTTGGCTATGTTGCTTGAAATGGTTGAGAAATCCAAACCTCAGAAAACAGGCATAGAACCAATGTCCTACATCGCCGAAAGCGCGGCTTTGGGCGACAATGTATATGTGGGAGCGTTTTCCTATATAGCCGACAAAGCGAAAATAGGCAACAATACAAAAATATATCCGCAGTCATACATCGGCGACAATGTGACCATCGGCGACAATACCATCATTTATCCCGGAGTGAAAATATATCATAGCTGCGTCGTTGGCAACGATTGTATCATCCATAGCGGAGCCGTGATAGGAAGCGATGGTTTCGGGTTTGCTCCCGAAGACGGAGTATATAAGAAAATCCCTCAAATGGGTATTGTCCGTATTGAGGATGAAGTGGAAATAGGCGCTAATACGACAATCGACCGCGCCGTGATGGACGCGACTATTATACACAAAGGAGTTAAGCTGGATAACCTTATTCAGGTGGCGCATAACGTGGAGATAGGTGAAAATACGGTGATGGCGGCGCAAGTCGGAATATCCGGTTCCACAAAGGTAGGCAAGCAATGTATGCTTGGCGGGCAAGTAGGTTTGGGCGGTCATATTACCATTGGCGATAGCGCTAATATAGGCGCGCAATCGGGGATTATCAGCAATATAGAGTCCGAAGCCAAGATTCTCGGCTCTCCGGCTATTCCGGTGAGGAATTTCTTCAAATCCAGTGTCGTATTCTCCAAACTACCGGAAATGTATAGGCAAGTAGCCCAATTGCAAAAAGAGATTGAAGCATTAAAATCAAATAAAAAATAATATAAAAATGAGCAAGCAGCACACTCTGAAAGGCAGTTTTACATTGCAAGGAAAAGGGTTGCATACCGGATTACCTATAACCATAACATTTAATCCGGCGCCTGATAATCATGGCTACAAAATTAAAAGAGTAGATCTTGAAAATCAACCTGTAATAGACGTATTAGCTGAAAATGTAGGCAATACACAACGTGGGACAGTACTTATAAAAGATAACGTGCAGGTGAGCACCATAGAACACGCGATGGCGGCTCTTTACGCGTTGAAAGTGGATAATTGCCTTATCGAAGTCAACGCCCCCGAATTTCCTATACTTGACGGCAGCTCCATCCAATATGTACAAGCTATATACGGCGTAGGCATCGAAGAACAAACGGAAGAAAGGGATTATTTTGTAGTCCGTCATAAAATAGAAGTGGTGGACGAAGAAACAGGCTCTAAGCTGACGCTGCTTCCCGACGACCGTTTTTGCATTAATTCATTTATCGAATTTGAATCAAAATATATACCGAATCAATCCGCGACACTTGAGGATTTGACCGATTTCCCCAAAGATATAGCCAATTCCCGTACATTTGTCTTCGTTCGCGAAATACAAAAATTACTTGAGGCGGGGCTGATTAAGGGGGGCGACCTTGATAACGCCATTGTTATCTATGAACGTCAGATTTCCCAGCAGGATTTGAATAACCTCGCCGACCTTCTCGGCGTTCCGCATAAAGACGCCACGGAACTTGGATATTTGAACAACAAACAAATCATGTATCCGAACGAACCGGCTCGCCATAAATTGCTGGATATAATAGGAGACATGGCATTGATAGGGAAACCGATCAAAGGGCGTATCATCGCGACGCGTCCGGGTCATAAAATAAATAATAAACTTGCCCGGTTAGTCCGCAAACAAATTAAGTTGAACGAAGTTCAGCCACCCGTTTACGATCCTAACAAGGCGGCGGTCTTTGATATAAACAAGATTAAGGAACTTTTACCTCATCGCTATCCGTTTTTGATGGTGGATAAGATTATCGAGATAGGGCAAAAATACATTGTGGGTATCAAGAATATCACAATGAACGAACCTTATTTTCAAGGGCATTTCCCTCAGGAACCGGTTATGCCGGGAGTTTTGCAGGTGGAAGCGATGGCGCAAATCGGAGGATTATTGGTGTTGTCTCAGGTAGAAGAACCCGAAAGATATTCCACCTACTTTTTGAAGATAGATAATGTGAAGTTCAGGAATAAAGTCGTTCCGGGCGATACCCTTATCTTCAGATTGAATATGATGTCTGAAATCAGACGCGGAATCGCGAATATGAAAGGATATACCTTTATAGGGGACAGGCTTGTTTCCGAAGCTGAATTTACGGCGCAAATAGTCAAAAATAAATAATTATTATAGAATGTCAAGCATATCTAATCAGTCTTACGTGCATCCTGAAGCCAAACTTGGCGAAAATGTAGTGGTAGAGCCCTTTGCTTTTGTGGATAAGAATACGGAAGTAGGAGATGGTACAATTATTATGTCGGGAGCTAAAATAAGGTATGGCTCTCGAATAGGTCGTAACTGCCGCGTATTTTCGGGAGCTGTGGTTGGCGGAATTCCTCAGGACTTAAAGTTTAAAGGAGAGGAGAGCCTTGCCATTGTAGGTGATAATACGACTATCAGGGAGTGCGTGACAGTAAACAGGGGCACAGCCTCGAAAGGACAGACGGTAGTCGGCAGCAATTGTTTGTTGATGGCTTACAGCCATGTAGCCCACGATTGTGTGTTGAGCGATTATATCATACTCGGCAACGCGACCCAGTTGGCAGGCGAAGTGGAAGTGGAACATCACGCCATTTTGAGCGGCGGAGCGCTTGTTCATCAGTTTACCCGCGTCGGAGCGCATGTCATGATACAGGGCGGCACACGTTTGGGTAAAGATATTCCGCCATATATTATCGCGGGGCGCGAACCGGTTTGTTACTCGGGGGTAAACCTTATCGGGCTGAGAAGA
>JAISKQ010000179.1 GCA_031260865.1 Prevotella sp. | reverse complement strand
GATAAAATCGTATATGATGCCTATAGCCATGCTTACAGGCATCGTTTTTCACCGGTATGTGGGGCAATTGGCTTTCCTTACCCCTTACCTGATTGCTGTTATGTTGCTCATCACTTATTGCAACATATCTTTTAGGGATATACGTTTCTCCCGTTTGCATCTGTGGCTTATCTGCATCCAGATATTCGGCGGCATCGGGGTCTATCTCCTGCTTAGGCCTTTAAACCCTGTTGTCGCTCAGGGAGCTATGATTTGCATCCTCGCGCCTACCGCCACTTCCGCCCCTGTTATTACCGGTATGCTGGGTGGTAGTGTGGAAAGCCTGACGGCATATAGCTTGCTTTGCAATATGGTTATCGTTGTTGTCGCCCCTGTTATATTTGCTTTTACCGGCGAAATAGAATCTACATCGTTTATTCATTCCTTCTGGATTGTGTTTCAGAAGGTGTTTATCCTCTTATTCTTACCCTTTTTCGGGGCTTTATTACTGAAGAAATTATTGCCAAGGGTACACTATGAAATACAGAAGGCAAAAAGTCTTCCTTTTTATCTGTGGTCAATAGCTTTGGTCATTATTACAGGAAAAATAGTGCAGTTTATTCTTGATCAGGAAAGCTCCGACTATATGGTTGAATTGTCTGTCGGGCTGGCGGCTTTGTTTGTTTGCCTGTCTCAATTTTTGACAGGGCGTCGTTTAGGGCGCGTGTATGATGATACGGTAGCCGGCGGACAAGGACTGGGGCAAAAAAACACCATTCTTGCCATTTGGATGGCGCAAACATACCTGAACCCTATCTCTTCCATTGGACCGGGTATGTATGTGCTGTGGCAAAACATCGTAAATTCTTATCAGGTGTGGAGAAAGAATAAAAAAGCGGGGAAGTAGGAAGAGAAGTAAGAGGAATTTGATCATCTTTGTAATGATAATATTTAAATTTTTAGGATGGAAGAGCTTGGAAACGAAAAACATAGGGTTATTTATGGTGATGCGTTAGAGGCTCTGACCACGCTACCAAACAATTCGATAGATTTAATATTTGCCGACCCACCCTACAATATAGGTAAAAATTTTAACGGGCATAAAGACAAATGGGCTACAGAAGATGACTATCTGAAATTTAAGTTATACAGATAATAAAACCAATGCTTACATTTCTATCCAAAATATTTGCTAAATTTGCATTTAGGAATATATGCGAAGAACATGGAGCGATTACATTCATACATGGCTGATATTACGAATCTATGCATACAATACAATGTAAAGAAACTGTATGCATTCGGCTCTGTGTTGACAGATAAGTTCAACAAGGAAAGCGATGTTGACTTAGTAGTTGACTTCTTGGAGATTCCGTTAGAGGCGTATGCTGATAACTACTTCGACTTCAAGTTTTCGCTTCAGGATGTTCTCAAACGACCAATTGACTTGTTAGAGGAACAGGCTATACGGAATCCTTATTTTAGAGAGAGCGTAAATAAACAGAGGCGACTTATTTATGGATAATGAGATAAAGGCTTGTATGTATGATATTTTGACTGCTATACAGGAGATTGAGAGTTTCTTCCTTGATAGACCTAAAAGGTTTGCCGACTACAAGAGTGATTTGAGAACCAAGAGGGCTGTCGAAAGGAATATTGAAATCATTGGCGAAGCGATGAACCGGATTCTAAAGCATGATGATACCATTACTATTACTAATTCACGTAAGATTGTGGATGTTCGCAACAGAATCATTCATGGTTATGATTCCGTATCGGACGAGACAATATGGGGTATTATCATTAATCATCTTCCTCTCCTGAGGAATGAAATTGAGATAATGTTTGGATAATAATGCGCTCGCTTTTTCTTACTATTTTGTTATTCCCAAACAATTCAGCCACACTTAATAAGACCCATCAACAATATAAATAGTTATAGCAATAACATAGGTAGCGCCAACGTTGTTTCCTTCATGGATGAGGGAGGGAAAGACGTAAGACGAAAACGCTTTAACTTTTTATAACATAAATTACTGTCAATAAACAGCGAAAAACCATCATCTTCTTTTTACAAAATTATCTAATATAGAACAGTTACGAGTTACGAGTTACAAGAAAAGTAGTAAGTAATGAGTTTTGAGCATACAAGTGTACAAGTTTACAAGAAGAATGAAAAAGAATGGCGCAAGGCGATGATGAATGCAAAGTGTTACTTTTGTCACCTTTTTTGAGCGAATAAACCATTTGCGGCGTGAAGCGATGGTTGAAGAGGTCATTGAAAGACTGAAATAGTTACACTAAAAGAAGAAAATTGGTGCGAAGCGATGTTACCTAAAAACTGTTACTTTTGTCACTTTTTAAGTTTTGAGTTTACAAGTTTACAAGAGTTCTTGCATGCTGGTAAACTTGAAATCTTGAACTCTATTTACCCAAAAAAGTGTTACTTTTGTCACCTTTTCTACAAATTAGGCGTTAGCTATTAGCCGTTGGCTACTCATTGATGACTGAAATCTTGCCCGAAGGGCAACATCTTCATAACCGTATGCAAGCGAAGCGCGGCTTACGGTGAATGAAATAAAGGAACAAACGCTGTCTGAAAGACAGGACTTCTGAAAAGTGTTACTTTTGTCACTTTTTTAAGTTTTAAGTTTTGAGTTTGCAAGCGTGCAAGAAATGAGGAATGATGAATGGCGCGAAGCGATGACTACTGAAAAGTGTTACTTTTGTCACTTTTTTGTGTATTTGTCATATAATCAATTGACTATATGTTTGGTTGAACGAAAAAAAACGACCTTAAGAAATGCTGCTTGGCTGTGGCAAGCGTTCTTCTCTTTATAGCCCCGTTAGCCGCGGGGTCTGTATACATCACAGTAGAAACGCAAAAAAAAATTGAGCCGATGAAGCCTGTCAAAAGAAGAACTTGATTTACCGAAGCATGGTGGCTTTGTCTCTTATCCGGCTTGATGTTTCATTCGGGAGGAGTATCATATTTTTGAGGTATTCAAATTCCAGCTCAAAGCATTCGCTAAAGATTTCATCCGCGAAACCCTTGTTTATCTGTTTTATCGACCAGAATTTTCCTTTCATTTTCCCTGTCCTTTTTATGCTGTCCTCATCTTCAATCCTTGCTGTGAACAAGAAGTTTAGTCGTTTTGTATTCTCATTTTCAAAAACGTATTTTAGTACAAATTTGAGTGATAAAACCAGTTCATTACCAATCATTCCCTGGATACAGTTGCGTGCGGCAAGATTGATTTCTTGATTAAAAAGCATATATTTTTCAAATGGATGGTCTAATTTTTCGGGATTAAGCATCTCATTAAGCGGTCTTTCTTGTAAATACACTTTAGTTCCTGAAATCAATGCTACCCTTATCACCGGGTGCATAAACCTATTCTTCATATTCGTGGATACGTTTTTGCAGATTTTGCCTGTCACCTTGCCTTCTTCCGTTACTATCGGTATCCATTCTTCCTTTTTAAGCTTTGAGACGATGGCTCTTACCTTTAATGTCTGATAAATACCAATGGATAAAAGGATTATAATAGGGATGATATCGAATACCATCATATCGAACGAATAGGTAGAGAAAATATCATCGAGTATAAGTTCATGATATAATAAAATACCGAATATATGGAAGGTCAACCCGTATTGAATCAATGTGGAGGAACTGTAAAATTCATTCATTAAAGCTCTTTGGGAAAGGCTTTTATTGCGAAAAAAATGTACGGAAATATAGGTTTTGCTGATGCGGAGCAAGGAGAAAAGGCAAATGATGGCAATTTCGCATATAATGATATACGTATTGGGTTTCCATACATATTTATGAGTGAAGAACCAAGCCAGAAATGTAATGATAATGGCGATTGTAGAAATATAAAAGCTAACGCCGAATGCTTTACACTTCGCATGTAAATAGAAAGGCAATTCACCTGCAATAGCCACGCATAAGGCTATCACAAGCGCAAATTCCTCCCGTATATTCACCACGTGGAGGGTAATATACAAAATGAAAGGAAACAAACCGATTATAGGGTTTGCTATATATCTTCTTAAGCCATTTAGCATTTAAAATCAAATAAATTTTTAAAAGTTAGTTTGCAAAGTGCTATATATTGTATAAAGTATAACCTTATTATTGTCGTAGCTCATTCTAAAATGATACTCTTCTTATAAAGAACAAAGAAGTTGTGAATTTGTTTTGTAAAACGTAAAAATCTTAGTTAATGTTGTTTAAAAGTGAAAAACTTATTAATCACAAATTGTATCGCGGCAACGATACATATAGCGAATGCCTTGGCTATCAGATCATCTATTTTCATTATGCCAATGAACAGTGTTAATAGCATGGAGCTTATTACCATGCCCATTATGGCGATGGAGGCAAATGACGCGAAACGTTTCAGCTTATTGTCCGTTACTTTAAATGTGAAATAACTATTTAATATAAAGTTATTGATAACGGCAAGGGTTTGGCTTATAATATTGGATATAAGTATATCCAGCATCCCGATAGACATTTTCCCCCCTAAAATAGCGCTGATATGGGAAGAAAACGGATAATGGACTGCGAATGCACTTACCAGCAGGTAATAGATTCCCATATCTATCACAAGGCCTACCATTCCTACCATTCCGTATTTTATCAGCTGTTTGACTCCGTTACTCTTAATCAGATCGCTAATTTGCTGTTTCATGTAGATTATCCAGTATTGTTTCTTGTTAGGTATTAATCTTTTCGTTTTATTTTATAGAAAAGTATTTCATTTTTATATTCGTTGAGCTTGTCACTCGATTCCAGCAGTGTAAACTCATATTTATTCCCGTATTCCTGCGCTATTTTATCAGCGTTTCTTTGCAATGTGACGAAGAAGCCTTGTTCGGGTATATCTTTGTCTATATTCCTAAAATTATTGTGAAGATAAAAATTCAAGGCGTACAGGTTGAGGTACTTTTCCAGGTCGTTCGTTACATATATATTTCCTTTCAAATCATATTTTTGTGACAATTTTTCGGCAAAAGGTCGTGCGGAATACGCGTTCTTGAAATTAGAAAGGAGATAAGCGTCCATAAAAATGTTGATGGCGAGCATCAATCCGAATCCTGCCATTAATATTTTGATATTCATCTTCTTTTTCAATAAATAGACGCTATTGGCGATGGCATAGATTAATACTGTCAGTCCGAATAACCCGAGCCATCCCGGATTCTTAAACATATCCGCGAATATCTTTATATCCTGCAATGTTTTCTCCCGTTTAGCTAATTTCCCGCCCAAGGTCTCCACATCAATAACGCCGGTGTATGCCAGTCCCACAATGATAACGGCAAGGGCGCAGATTACTAATAAGATGGTGGTTGATATACGTACCGCGACGGCTTTTGTATCGGTCAGGTAGATAAAGAATCGTGCTATAAAAATGGCTACGAACGGATAAACGAGCATTATATATACACTTCGCTTGGATATGGGGATAGAGTAGAATATAAGCGAAATGATGATAACTATAAGGCTGAATAGTAATACTTTATCCATCGACATCACCTTGTTGAAGGCGTTTGTCAGGATTTGTTTTATAGAGCCGTCCGGTTTTCTGTATTTAAGGAAGAAAAGCGAAATGACGAGCAACAGCGTCCAAGGTAAAAATCCTGCCGTAAGGTAAGCGA
>JAISKQ010000298.1 GCA_031260865.1 Prevotella sp. | reverse complement strand
ATAAAAAAGGAAAGGATTAATTTCTTCGTCATAAGGTTATAATTGTTTTTAGATTTAACTAAAAGCAAAGGTAAAATATTTATAATGAAAGAAAGACGGTTTTGTGTGTGTTTTTGATTCATATAAGGCAAAAAAAAATGTAATTAAATCTTCGTATCACGAAAACCTTTACATCAAAGACAAGGCGTCCAATTCGGTATATACCCTATTGCTCTTTGTTTTACGAATAAGACCTACGATTTCATCCATAAATTGATTCTTAAATCATATCTTTGTAGTCGCTATTTTTAAAATTTTTCAACTGTAAAAAAAAGACAAATATGTCAACATACACAGAAGATAACCGCAAGGTTACTACCCGCCGCCTGATTGAAATGAAGCAGCGTGGCGAAAAAATTTCAATGCTCACAGCATACGATTATTCTATGGCTTCCATCATCGACCAAGCCGGGATGGATGTTATATTGGTGGGAGATTCCGCCTCTAATGTAATGGTGGGTAATATCACCACTTTACCGATGACTATCGACCAAATGATCTATCACGGACGTTCAGTGATGAATGCGATAAAGCGCTCGTTGGTTGTTGTGGATATGCCTTTCGGTACCGTTTCGGGGAATCCGCTCAAATCATTAGAATATGCTATCCGTATGATGAAGGAAACAGGCGCCGACGCCCTGAAAATAGAAGGCGGGGAAGAAGTTATCGCCGATATAAAGAAAATTATAGACGCCGGTATTCCTGTTATGGGACACCTTGGGCTTATGCCGCAATCGATCAATAAATACGGTACATATAATGTTCGTGCAAAAGACGACGAAGAAGCAGCCAAATTGATTAAAGATGCTTTATTGCTTCAAGAAGTGGGATGCTTTGGCATGGTTTTGGAAAAAATACCGGCGGAATTAACAAAAAAGGTAACTTCTAAAGTTTCTATTCCCACAATCGGTATAGGAGCCGGTCCTCATGCCGACGGGCAGGTATTGGTGATGCACGATATGCTGGGCATAAATAAAAATTTCTCGCCTAAGTTCCTACGCCGCTATGCTGATTTACACACGGCGATAACAACTGCTGTGCAAGGCTATATCAAAGATGTAAAAGGCGGTGATTTCCCGAATGAAAATGAATGCTACTAAGCCATCAATAATAAACTCGTAATTAAAAATGAAAATATAAATGAAAGTTTGCATTGCTGAAAAGCCAAGTGTTGCCCGTGAAATAGCCGCCATACTGGGCGCTAATGCCAGAAGAGACGGATATTTTGAGGGCAATGGCTATCAGGTAACTTGGACTTTCGGTCATTTTTGTACCTTAAAAGAACCTCACGAATATACACAGGAGTGGAAAAGATGGTCTCTATTCGTATTACCGATGATTCCTCCTCGGTTTGGAATCAAGATCATTGAAAATGACGGCGTCAAAAAACAGTTTTCCGTTATTGAAACATTAATATCTCACGCCGATGAAGTAATCAATTGCGGCGATGCCGGGCAGGAAGGAGAACTTATTCAACGCTGGGTATTACAAAAGGCGTTGTGTAAAGTTCCGGTGAAACGTTTATGGATTTCATCGCTTACCGAAGACTCCATACGCGAAGGATTCCAGCACCTGAAAGACCAATCAAACTTTGATAAACTCTATGAAGCCGGATTATCCCGAGCCATAGGCGATTGGCTTTTGGGCATGAACGCGACGCGCCTATACACGGTAAAATATGGACAAAACAGGTCTGTATTATCTATCGGTCGCGTGCAAACACCCACCTTGGCTTTGATTGTAACCCGTCAGTTGGAGATCGAAAATTTTCAGCCGGAACAATATTGGGAATTAAAAACAGTATATAGGGAAACTACTTTTTCGGCGACAAAAGGGCGTTTTTCGTCAAAAGAAGATGGCGAAAAATTTCTGGAGGAGATAAAACAGTCCGATTTTGAAGTAACAGATGTTTCGGTGAAAAAAGGCGAAGAATCCGCTCCCCGTCTTTTCGACCTGACAGCGTTGCAGGTAGAATGTAATAAGAAATTCTCCTTCTCGGCGGAAGACACTTTAAAATTAATACAGTCCCTGTATGAAAAGAAACTGACTACCTACCCTCGTGTTGACACTACTTATCTGAGTGATGACATTTATCCTAAAGTCCCTGCTATTTTGCGTGGGTTGGCGAGTTATGAGGATTTGGTGAAGCCTGTTTTAGCAGCTAAAATACCAAAATCGAAAAAAATATTCGACAATAGTAAAGTGACCGACCACCATGCGATTATACCCACAGGAGTAAGGGCTAATAATATTTCGGAGAATGAACGGAAAGTATATGACCTTGTTACCCGACGTTTTATCGCGGCTTTTTATTCCAATTGCAAGGTAGCTACGACGACCGTACTGGGTGAAGCTAACAAGGTGGAATTTAAAGTTACCGGCAAACAAATACTTGAACCGGGATGGCGCGTTGTGTTTGAAAAGCAGACAAATACGCAAGACGACGACAGCGACAAAGAAGATGACAACCTTCTTCCTTTATTTGAGAAAGGCGAGTCCGGTTCGCATGTTCCGGCATTGAACGAGAAGTGGACGCAACCTCCTAAATATTATACCGAGGCTACCCTTCTTCGCGCGATGGAAACCGCCGGTAAACTGGTTGATGACGACGAATTGCGCGACGCCCTCAAAGAGAACGGCATAGGTCGTCCTTCTACTCGCGCCGCGATTATTGAGACATTATTTAAACGTAATTATATCCGCAAGGAAAGAAAAAACCTGTACGCTACCCAGACCGGGGTTGAGCTTATCGGCACGATAAAAGAGGAGCTTCTTAAATCAGCGGAATTAACCGGTATCTGGGAAAAGAAATTGCGCCAGATAGAAAAGAATGAATACGAACCTCGCCGGTTTATAGATGAACTGAAACAGATGCTGACCGAAATAGTAACCAATGTGAAAAACGATTTGGGCGGCAGTATTACAATAGAAGAAGTCGCAAAAAAAGAGATGAAGAAAGAGATGCCTAAAAAGAAAGAGAAAAAGGCGGCATCCGAAAAGAAACCGAGAGCAAAAAAGGATAAAGAAGTAAAAGTTGAGCCTATTGTTTGTCCGTTGTGCAAAAAAGGAATCATACTGAAAGGCAAAACGGCTTACGGCTGCTCGGAGTGGAAAGCCGGCTGCGCGTTCCGTCTATCTTTTGATGAAGTTGGCGCAAATCTTAACGATAAGGAATTGAAGGATATAATTCAAAAAAAGTGAACAATAGTAAACTGTAAACAGTAGCGCGAAGCGATAATTATTGTTCTCTGTTTTGCTATTATCGCTTCGCGCTATTCTTCATTCTTAATTCTTCATTCCTTATCCCTCCCATCTTCATCTTTTATGAGCTTTATTTTTTCCGCCACAACACGAAACGCCTTTTGCGCTTCTTCCATCATGGCATAGGCTCGTTCAAAGGAAAGAATTTCTTCCATCGGAACAAAAACGACTTTATCGTCCATTTGCTTGTGTTGTGTATCCATCACATTTCCAATTTAGAAACTGTACATACCTTTTACCAGCACAACCGTCAATATAGCCGACAGGGCTATAGATACGCCTATCGTACATATCAGGCTGACGACGAAGTATGTGGTTTGCTTATCGTCGGGAGTTTTTAGCATCGGTTTCAGACCGATGTAAAGGAGATAGAGACCATACAACCCTGCCAGTGAAGCCAGCCACGATAGCGCGGGAAAGATGTAGAATATACCGGCTATACACATCGGAGCATACGACCAAGCCACTAACGCGAAGGCGCTGTTGTAGTCTTTCTTTGATAGAAAACTGTCGGCAAGCAGGTAGATAATGGCTGATGTGACAAACACACCGCCCACCATCAGTACATACTGCACCGCCGCCATGCGGATGCCCCACTCTATTGAATGGTAACGGATGCCAAAGGCTGAACTGCCTATCACTCCGTAACCGATGAACGCGGCGACAGTGGGTATGGCGGCAGCCAAGAGCAGGTAGCTCGTCAATGTTTTCAACCATGGCGTATTTTCTTGTTCTATTGATACCCATTCTGTCTTTGGCGACAATAGGATATTCTTGATTCTATTTACTAATGATTCCATATTATTCTATTTATTAATTATTTATACTTAACTTTTAATTCTTAATTCTTTTTTTTGAGTTCAGATTTTACTCCTTTGAAATCAGGATGCCCGCCTGACCTTCCGCCCAAGATAGAAGCGTCTCGTAGCCTGCCGCGTTTTTTGCAGAATACATATACATATACATATTATTATCGCCATCCGATTCGTATGAATCCTTGGTAAAACCTGCCTTTTTGATCTGCCCCGCATACTCCTTGATTTGTTTCATCGTGGCTTTTTCGAAAGTGACGGAAAAACCGATCGCCGAACTGCCCGATACTCCAACCTTTATATCCGGTTTAGGCAACTGCTGTGTGTATTCGTTAACCGGCCAGCCGGAAGATTGCACCTGCTTAGCATCCAACTTTTCCGATATTTCTTTTTCGAGCGCGTTCACCGTAGAACTTACTGTCTTATTGTCTCCACTTCCGCCTCCGCAAGAAACCATTACGAACCCGATAGCCAATGCTATCACGCTGATTTTTAAACGTATTGTTTTCATCTTATTCTTTTTTTATCTATTAAAATTGTTTTCTATTTTTCAATCCTCAATTATTAAAGGGAGGCTTGTCACATTCGCGGCTATATCAAGGTACTGATCGGCAATTGAATAAACGTATCCATGTATATTAATCTTTCCCATGGCTGTCATACCGCCAGCGGCAAAGGATTGAGATGTCAGTTCATCCATGCGGTAGGCGTCCGGCATTTTGGTTTTGATACGTCCTTGTATCTTGCTGATTTGATTGCGCCAAAGGGTGTAACATTCCGTGTCGCAAGCGATCCTTAAACGGGTTACCGCTTTTTCCTCCGATTGGGTATAAACTGATTCATGACCGGCAATCAAGCCCGAACGGGGTATCGCGTCAATCTGAGACCGGTAGCGTTTCTTAATCTCGGCGATTTTGACGGCTACTTCTTGTGTCTCCTTCTTGCACAGGTTGTCTATATCGTTCCATCGCTCTTTGATTCTATTGATTTCGTCAACGATTGCCGTTTGTGACAAGGCTTTTTTTGTCTGCGCGTCCGTTTGCTTTATTTTAGGCGAACCGGCGGCGTTTACCCCTGCCGCCTGCATACGTTGCATACGGTCGCCCTTTTTCATATAGGCTTCTATTTGCTTATCGCTCATGCCTTCCATCGCCTTTATTTCTTGGGGTGTAAGCCCAAAATCAATGTTACCCGTCATGGTAGCCATGATTTCGGCATTGCTTTTGCCTTCGAGAGCCTGCAAATCTTTGAGCGACATATTGCCTAATCCCGCGGCAGACATCTTCTGACCTACTAATTTTTGAGCCATAGCCTGCGCTTCGGCATCACTCATGTTTTGCAATTCGGTGACGGATTTGCCTGTCTCTTGTTTGGCAATTCGCTCCGCATCGCTGATAGCCGCTTCTTTCGTACCTTCTTGCGCAAGTTCGGAAGCCTTTATCGCTGCCTCACGGACGACTTTCAGTTCATCAAAGAACTCTTGAATGGCCGCCTGTGCCGTCTCATTGTCGAAACGCGCCGCCAAATGCGCTACTGAAGGAAGGTTGGGACATTGCCCGATTATCGCTTCCGGCGTAGTCTGTGCCGCTGCCCCGAAAGGCAGCGCGCAGAGCAATAATATTATTATCTGTTTCATCT
>JAISKQ010000188.1 GCA_031260865.1 Prevotella sp. | reverse complement strand
TTTATAATAGCGTCTTCCACACGATTATCCCCTTCGCCGTATCCACTACTCATAATAGCCACGCCGCCATCTTTCAAGGTGGTTTTCACATCGGCGAAGTCAAGGTTGATATGCCCGTGCACGGTAATAATTTCCGCGATACCTTTCGCCGCTATTGTCAATGTATCATCGGCTTTGGCAAAGGCGTTCGGTATGGTAAGATCGGCGTAAATACCTCTAAGCCTCTCATTGTTAATCACAAGGAGGGCATCGACACTATTCGCCATATTTTCTACCCCTTTCAGGGCTTGTATGATTTTTGAACGACCTTCGAAAACAAACGGGATGGTGACAATACCTACTGTGAGTATTCCCATATCCTTCGCTATGCGGGCAACAATAGGCGCGGCTCCGGTTCCGGTTCCTCCTCCCATTCCGGCGGTAATAAATACCATCTTTGTGCCGTCGCTAAGCAATCTTTTCAGGTCTTCTTTGCTCTCTTCAGCCGCGGCTTTGGCTACTTCGGGGCGGTTACCGGCTCCAAGTCCTTCCCCGAGTTGCACGCGGGTTTCCACCGGTGATTCGCAGAGAGCCTGACTGTCAGTATTACACAACGCGAAAGACACATCGTGTATCCCCTCGTTATACATGTGGTTCACGGCATTGCCTCCACCACCGCCAACACCTATTACTTTTATAATCGTCTGCGTTTTTGTTGGCAATTGGAATTCCAATATTTTTTCATCCATATCTTAAAGTTGTTTATTTCATTTTAGTTACAAGTTGCAAATTACAAGTATTCAGGTTTACAAGAGTTCCGGTAAACTTGAACTTTAGCAAGCCGGCAAACTAATTGTAAAAAAAGGTGACAAAAGTAACAGTTTCTAGTCAGCAGTAGTAAGTAGTTTACTAGATTTCAAGTTTACTAGATTTCTAAAAAGGTGACAAAAGTAACACTTTCTTCTATCCTTTTTCTCTGTTTCTTTTTCGTCCATCCTCTCATTGCCTCATAACTTGTAACTCGTACCTTTTTTTGTTTACTAACATGCTATAACTCTTATAAACTTGTAAACTCTAAAACTTAAAAAAGTAACAAAAGTAACAAAAGTAACACTTTTCATTCGTCACCGTTTCGCGCCATTCTTAATTTCTTCTCGTAACTTATTACTTACTACTCATAACTCAAAACTTAAAAAAGTGACAAAAGTAACACTTTTCATTCGTCATCGTTTCGCGCCCTTCTTAATTTCTTCTCGTAACTTATTACTTACTACTCATAACTCAAAACTTAAAAAAGGTGACAAAAGTAACACTTTTCAGTCAGCATCGCTTCGCGCCATTCTTCATTCTTTTTCGTAACTCTTTACTCAAAACTTATTACTTCGAACTCTTCCCTTATTAGATAATTTTTTTCAAAAAAGATGACAAATTATTCATCGTCTTTAAATACAGCTCCCCCGAAATCCTGTATTTTGCCAAAAATATTTCCGAAAAAACCTCCGTCCTTTTCCTTTTTCTTTTTCCCTTTCTTCGGTTTAGGTTCTTCTTCTTCCTCCTCTTCTTCTTCCGGTTCGGGAGTACGAGGTTGAACAGGAGGTACATATACAGGCTTCGGCTCTTCTTTCTTTTCGCAGTTTTCGTTCGCGAAGAGTAATAAACTCAATGCCTGTGTATATATCGGATTTTGTAACAGTTCCGCTACATTGTTTATATATATGCGCTTTGCCGTGGCTCGCTTGACAGGCAGTTGGGATTTATCGGCGAAATATTCAACCAAACCGTTCATTTGCGACGCGCCCCCGGTTATAATAATACCGGCGTCTAATTGGTTTTTGTATCCCGATTCTTTGATTTGGTTTATCACATTCAGGATGATTTCGTCCTGCCGTAATTGGATGACTTTATTCAGTTCCTTCACATCCACTCCGGGAGAAGTCATGTCCGTCGGCTTATTTTTATCTTTGCCTAATTTTCCATAACGTATTTTGTAGTCTTCCGCCGCCTCAAACGAAAAACCCAGTTCCTGCACGTCTTTGGTGATTGTCCTGCCTCCAAAAGGAATGACAACCATGTAACGTAATAATCCCTTATAGATGGTCAGGGTCGTCGTGCCCGCTCCAAAATCGACAAGGGCGCATCCTGCCTGCTTGTCGGCTTCATCCAACATCAAGGCTCCGGAGGCTAAAGGACCTATAATAAACGATGCTATCTCTACATGGGCTTTGTCTTTTATACTTTTCGTAAGATTATTTTTTATATTCGGACGCCCGATAATCAAACGGTAATGCCCTTCGATGACAGAGGCTGTTTTGTCGATAGGATTTTCTTCATATTGTCCATCCAGATAATATTCGGGAGCAACCACGCTATAATTGGCAAAAAGTTCAGGCTTGTTTAATTTCGCCTGTTGTTCCATGTTGTCAAGGATGTCGAGGGTAATGGGAGTCATGCCGTCAAGCGGTTTTATTTCTTTGTGTTCCACCGCGCGAAGGGATTTCCCGGCGACGGAAACATACACCTTACCTATTTTTTTGCCTGCTTTATTTTCCAGCAGGCTGATAATCTTTTTTATCTTACCACCCGCGTCATCTATATTGTAAATAGCTCCATATTTCACACATGATTCGGAAGGGATGCTTTCCGAGGCAATGATGGAAATTACTCCCTGCTCGTTTTTGCGACCCAACACTCCTACTATTTTTGATGTACCGAGATCGATACCTACAATAAAACCTGATTGTTCCATATATTTTCTTCTTTAACGTCCCGATTCCGGAGATTCGTTTATATCTTTTTTCTAATCAACGCTTTGTGCAAACAACTTGTTTGTCAAACTTTAAGTTTATAACGGAATATTTATTCCATCCGTTTTCATTAAGACCATTTTGATAAAAAACCATCAATTTATCAAGTTTTTCTTTATAGTCATCCAAACTACCCAGAATTATTTGATGATCGCCTACACGCGGTATTAACTTTATATCTTGATTAGCTTGTACTACTATTTGTTCAATTTGAGCATTCCAAAATTTATCACTGTACAAAAATAGTGCAAATTTATATAATTCAGTCTTTGCATACTCTTCTTTTATATTTCCGGTCGCGATATGGAGATATGCTGTAGAATGGTCGGATAAGGGCATTCTTTCGCCTTCGTTGTCTATATAATAGCTTCCGTCGATATTGCTGATAACCCTCAAAATCGGCGTCCTTTCTTCTATCGACGCTTTTATCGAACCATTGTTGGCGACAAACACGTTCGCGCTTTTTATTAGTTTATTAGTCAAAATCAGTTGTTCCAGTTCGCTTGTATTAATATCTTTTAACTGTTTCCCTACCGGGTCAAATCCCTTTTCTTTAACAAACTGTTGTATATCCTTTGCTTCTATAAACGGGTCTTCGGCTGTACTGTTTCTTATTTCAACCTCAAAATTAGTACATAAGCCATCGTTTGGTTTTCTCTGGAAATAGATTGCCGAAAAAATCAAATAACCCGCTATGAGGCATAGTACGATGATGACTAATATCTTTTTCATTTATTCTCTACTATTTCTTTTATCGGTTCTAACAACCGGTCAATATCGCCGGCGCCAATGGTTAGAAGAACATCAATATCATCCTTTTTGTCCAATAAAGATAATAATTCTTCTTTGTCGCACAATACTTTAGGACATGTGACCTTGTCGAAAATAATTTTGGAAGTTATTCCCTCAATCGGTTTCTCTCTGGCAGGATATATATCCAACAGGATCAGTTCGTCCAATAGAGAAAGGCTTCTCGCGAATTCGGGCGCGAAATCCCTTGTGCGGCTGTACAGGTGCGGCTGGAAAATTCCGGTTAATTTCCGGTCAGGGTATAATTCTTTGACGGATGTAATGCTTGCCGCCAGCTCTTCGGGGTGATGGGCATAATCGTCAATCATCACGGTTTTATCGGTTTTCAGTATAAAATCGAAGCGGCGTTTCGCTCCCTGAAAAGTAGCCATCGCGTTCCTCAATTCACCTGCCGCAACTCCGTTGAGCCAAGCCAAAGCCATAGCGCCTATCCCGTTTTCTATATTTATTTTTACCGGCACTCCCAGTTGTATATTTTCAATTGTTTCTTTAGGCGTCACAAAGTCGAAGCGGATTTCGCCGTTCCCTATCTTTATGTTTGCCGCGTGGAAATCGCCTTTGTCTGTTGAGTAGGTATAGGTTTTCACATCTTTTCCCACTTTCGGCGAAAGTTTTGTATTGTGTTTCAACACCAATGCCCCGCCTTCCTGAATGAGCGTGGTGAATTTTTCAAAACTTTTCAGATACTCTTCTTCCGTTCCGTATATATCCAAATGGTCGGGGTCGACGGATGTGATAAGCGCCATATACGGATGCAGCCAATGAAAAGAACGGTCATATTCATCCGCTTCGATAACAGTAAATTCGCTCTTATCGGAAAGCATCAGGTTCGTTCCGTAATTTTTCATGA